>JANNXZ010000094.1:0-11056 GCA_031409835.1 Nitrospirota bacterium | reverse complement strand
GCCTCCTTCGAAGCCTGGAAGATATCCGTCACATTTTCAGGAGACACCACACGCTCGATATTGGCGGTCCTGTTCAGGGCGCCGGACAAGACTTCTTGAATATCCTCGCGCGCGTTGTCGTATTGGCTGGCCATGGGGGGGAGCACCGCAATGGCTTGAGGCCGGAACATTTTCGCCCCTGGTCCCTCCCACACTTCCTGTAAGCCACCACAGCCGACGACGAGGAGAGGAAGGAGACAGAGGAAGATGCCATATCGCATGTAACAAAGTTTCAACATGGTTTCAGTATACCATTAGAAGGTCAAAGAGAGAGAGCCCGATATCAATGCGCCCTTCTCACGAAAATCATACCCACCCCCGACATCCATACGAAAGGCAAAGAGCCGTATCCCCAACCCTGCAGTAGGGGTGAAGGGTGTTCCAGCATCCTTCATATTCTTGAAGGCGCCGAGGCGGAATGACAGGAATTCGGAGAAGATGGTCTGTTCGGCTCCTACACTCAACACCTGGCTCTTGATGCCAGGAACAAACGTTCTATTCGAGGTCGCATCCACATCTGCCGTCAATGTCAGCGAAGAATAGGGGTTGACCGCGACACCGCCTCGGACTTGAGGACCCAGTTTCAGTTCTTCTCCACCGGGAGTATCGAAGGCTGGTTGATTGATGTCTTTCGCCACCAGGCCAAAACGCAGCCACGAGGATGGGCGGTAGATGGCTCCCACATCGATACCGAAGGCCGTCGAGATCGTGGGTTTCCCAAAGTTGTCCGTTATTGAAACGTCGGTTCCTCCGGTGAGAGTCGTACTCCCACTGTAGGCGGCGCCTTGAAGAAATTTTCCCGTCACGCCGATAGAAAACATTTTATCGGAAAAGGCATAGGCATAGGAGAATGCCACTTGTCTGGCCTCTAACCCACGAAGGGCCATTGCGCCGGATAAACTCACAGTTGAGCCGGTAAGAGCCGCCGTTGCTGGGGTACTCACAAATGCGCCGCCTGTCGCAACGTCAGAGATGTTTAAGCCGAATGCATGCTCGCCGAGATGTCCTTTGACATAGAGACCCGCAGACCCATTAATGGATACTGTGGCGCCGGGGCGATTGATCCGGTCAGCAATGTCTTGGGCCTTAGCTTGGTTGGCCGTCGTGATATCGTTCTTATTGAAGTTTTCGAGATCATGGACGGCATCGGCGATGCCGAGACGATCGATCACCTGTCCACTGCCTTGAAACCTGACATCCACCGTCTGGGTCATCGCGAGCCCGGCAGGGTTCCAATAGGTGGCCAAGGCATCTGTTGTGACGGCCACGCCGGCCCCGCCCATGCCTATCGCGCGAGGGCCCGCCGTGACGAATTCTAAAGCCGGAGCCTGTGCAGGAATCATCAGGCCTATGAAGATCACACCGGTACAAAGCGACCGATAATATGACATCGTACGATAGCTCCTTGCGAGTCGAGAGACTTTGCTGAGTCTATTGGATGAAATAGCTCTCGTCAAGGTTAGACGAGCGATCCTATCGCATGTAAACGATGGGTTGGTTCGGCAGGGGAACGCTTCGGTGAACACGACAGGATAGGGCAGAGTCGATTACACAATTTGGCCGTCTTGCATATGCACGATCCGGTCGGCTTGGGCAGACAGTTTGTCGTTGTGGGTGACGATCACGAAGGTCGTCCCGCGGGCCTTGTTCAGTTCACGCATCATCGCAAAGAGCGCCTCGCCCGTATGGGTGTCCAGGTTTCCGGTCGGTTCATCAGCCAATACGAGATCGGGTTTCTGCAAGAGGGCGCGCGCGACCGCCACTCGCTGCTGCTCACCGCCGGATAATTCACCAGGCTTGTGATGTAACCGCGCTCCCAGTCCAACCTCCTGCAGCAATGCGATGGCTTCCGGTTCAATATCCTCAGGATGCCGTCGCTGGATCAACGCCGGCATACAGGCATTCTCGAGCGCCGTGAACTCCGGCAGGAGATGATGAAATTGGAAGACAAATCCGATACGCCGATTCCGGAAATCCGCCTGTTCACCTTCCGACATATGAAAGATATCCTTGCCGTCGAAGTGGACCGTCCCTGTCGTGGGACGATCGAGCGTCCCGATAATGTGGAGCAGTGTGCTCTTTCCGGCTCCCGAAGCTCCAACAATCGCAATCAATTCCCCCCGCTGAATCTGTAGATTCACGCCCTTCAGCACCGTGAGGGTCTGTCCGCCCATCGGGAACGATTTAGTCAGATCGGTGACGGTGATCACGCCGAAATTCCAGAATGAAGGAATAATGATGAATGGGCAGGCATGATCATTCGTAGCGCAGCGCGGCCACCGGTTCGAGTTTGGCTGCCTGGAGCGAGGGATAGACCGTGGCGGCGAAGCTAATCAGAATGGCAGAGCCGGCCACAAGGAGGACATCCATGGCTTGTACGTGGACGGGGATTCGCGAAATGTAATAGACCGAGGGATCGAAGGTCCAAAATGTCTGGATCAGCCAAAGAAACGTGTAGCCGAGCGGAATGCCGATAGCGGTTCCGGACAGGCCGATGATCAATCCGTTCAGCATGAAAATACGCCGAATACTTTTGCGCGTCGCGCCCATGGCTTTGAGGATCGCAATCTCCTTTTGTTTTTCCGTCACGATCATCGTGAGGGTGCTGACGATGTTGAAGGAGGCCACGATCGTGATCAGCACCAACAAGAGAAACATCATCGTCTTTTCGAGTTTGAGCGCCGAAAACAGATTACGATTCATCTGCATCCAATCGCGCGCCCCATAGGCGAAGCCGAGCGACTGCTCCACGGAACGGGCCGTCTCGTCCGCGTGGAAGACGTCCGTGACTTTAATCTCAATGCCCGTGACGGTGTGTCCCATGTTGAAAAACTTCTGTGCTTCCGCGAGGTCGATGTAGGCCAGCGACGAATCGTACTCATACATGCCGGAATGAAATAGCGCGACCAGCGCGAAGGTGCGAATCTTCGGCACCATGCCGATCGCGCTGATCGGACCGGCAGGAGGGGACACGACATTGACCGTATCCCCGACAAAGACGCCGAGTCGCATCGCTAATTCCTTGCCCAGGATGATGCCGGGTTTTTCTGTCTCGATCATCGGGCCGTTTGGATCATCGACCGGCGATTGCTTCACCTTGACCGGCCTGCTGAGATCGGCCAACTCTCCAGTCGAGAGATTCTTGGCCAGCTCGGTCACTGTCGCTTCACGTTGCGGATCGATGCCGCGGAGCACAATGCCTTGCACGCCGCTCTGGGTCGTGAGCAAGACCTGCTTGAGCACAAATGGGGTAGCCGCCACGACGCCAGGCACGGTTGTCACCTGTTTGGCGACGGGATCGTACTCGCTCATGCTGTCTTTCATTCGATCTTGCACGATGATATGGGCCGTTGTCCCAAGAATCTTGGCCTGAATGTCTTCTTTAAAGCCGGTCATGATGCCGACCGTTCCAATCAGGGCGGCCACACCGAGGGTGATTCCGGCAATAGAGACCACGGTGTTCAATGAGATTGTCCGATTCCTGCGCTTCGCGCGCAGATATCGCAACCCGACAAAGATTTCGTAGGGGAGGGCCACCGTTATTTCTCGGGCCTGAGTTGAGGAAAGAGCACCACGTCGCGGATCGACGCTTGGTTGGTAAAGAGCATGATCAGCCGGTCGATGCCGATGCCTTCGCCCGCGGTCGGCGGCATGCCGTACTCCAAGGCTCGCAGGAAGTCTTCATCGACCAGATGCGCCTCTTCGTCACCCGCCGCCCGCTGCGCCGCCTGCCCTTCGAACCGTTCCCGTTGATCCAGCGGATCGTTCAACTCTGAAAAGGCATTCGCGATTTCACGGCCGGCAATGTAGAGCTCGAAGCGATCGGTCAACGCCGGGTTCGAATCTTTGCGCCGTGCGAGCGGGGAAATTTCAATGGGGTAATCGGTAATGAATGTAGGCTGAATCAGATTCGGCTCGACCGTTTCCTCGAAGATTTCGTTCACGATATTGAAGAGCGGCCATTTCGGATCGACCGCGATGCTCAGCCGGTTGGCCGCCGCAATTGCTTTTTCCTTATCTTCAAAGACGGAAGGATCGAGGTTGTTTACCTCCAGAATCGACTGATGATAGGACCAGCGGCGCCAGGGAGGCGTGAGAGTGATCTCCTTGCCCTGATAGTCGATGACCGTCTTGCCAAGAACTTGTTGCGCCAACGAGGAGACGAGTTCTTCCGTGAGGACGATCAAGTCCTGATAGTCGGCATAGGCCACGTAGAACTCCAGCATCGTGAATTCAGGGTTATGAATGGTCGAGATGCCTTCATTCCGGAAGTTGCGGTTGATTTCAAACACGCGAGGAAAGCCGCCTACAATCAACCGCTTCAAATAGAGTTCCGGCGCGATGCGGAGATAGAGATCGACGCCGAGCGCGTTATGATGGGTAACAAAGGGTTTTGCCGCCGCGCCGCCGGGAATCGGATGCATCATCGGCGTTTCGACTTCAAGGAAGTTTCGTTCGATGAAGAAGGCGCGAATGCCGGCGATGATTCTGCTGCGTGTGGCGAAGATGCCATGGACTTCCGGGTTGGCAATCAAGTCGACATAGCGCTGTCGATAGCGGGTCTCCACGTCCGTTAGCCCGTGCCATTTTTCCGGAAGAGGTCTGAGGGCTTTGCTTAGAAAGGTCAGCTGCGTCACCTGGACGGTGAACTCGTTGGTCTTCGTGCGAAAGAGGGTGCCGGTTACGCCGATCCAATCGCCCAGATCCAGCTGTTCGGCGACGCGATAGGCCTGTTCTGAGAGAAGATCTTTCTTGAGGTAGACTTGCAGCCGATCTGATCCGTCTTGCAGCACCGCGAAGCCAGCCTTGCCGAACCGCCGCAGGGCGACGATGCGTCCCGCAAGGGTACAGGAGATCTTCTCTTCTTCCAGTGCCTCTTTGGTTTTCTCGCCATGGAGTTCGACCAGTCGGCCTGCGCGATCCTTCACGTCGAAGCGTGTGCCGTAGGGGGCCACGCCTGCCTCACGCAGGATGTCGAGCTTCTTGATGCGTTGTTGCTGTTGTTCGTTCAGTTCATCCATCACGTGCCTTTATCGATGTCTTTCTTCGGTCAGCTATCGAACTCGTCCTTTTCAGACTGTTGATAGCTGAGGGCGGTGACCCCAAGCTGCTTCATCTTCAAATAGGCCTCGATGAACCCGTCCAGATCACCGTCCATGACGGCGGCTACCTGGCCCACTTCATAGCCTGTCCTGAGATCTTTGACCATTTGATAGGGCTGGAACACATAGGATCGAATTTGGCTGCCCCAGGCAATATCCTTCTTCTCCCCGACGATCGCATTGAACTCCGCCTCTTTCTTTTTCAGTTCCAGTTCATAGAGGCGCGCCTTCAAGACCTTCATCGCGCCATTGCGATTCTGAAGCTGTGACCGTTCGTTCTGACATTGCACCACGATCCCGCTCGGCAGGTGCGTCATGCGGATGGCTGTCTCGACCTTATTCACATTCTGGCCGCCGGCGCCGCCGGCCCGAAAGGTATCGATCCTCAGATCCTTGTCGTCGATGACAAGATCGATTTCTTCATCCACCTCGGGATAGACAAAGACCGAGGCAAAGGAGGTATGTCGCCGCTTGTTTGCGTCGAAGGGTGAAATGCGTACCAATCGATGTACGCCTGCTTCCGCCTTGAGATAACCGTAGGCATAGGGCCCTGTCACTGACAAGGTCACGCTCTTGATGCCCGCTTCTTCTCCTGGGAGCAGGTCCAGCGTTTCGACTTTAAATTTCTTGCTCTCGGCCCAGCGGACATACATGCGGAGTAGCATTTGCGCCCAATCCTGCGATTCTGTTCCACCGGCGCCAGGATGGATTGCTACAATCGCGTTGTTGGGGTCCAGTTCGCCGGAAAGCAGAAGCTCAAGCCGCAGGGCCGCGAGTTTCGATTCGAATTGATCCAGCTCGGAAGTCAACTCCTTCAGGAGCCCCGCATCACCACTTTCTTCTGCCAATTCAAGTAAAGCGTTCAGATCGTTCCTCTTTCCATCGATATCGCGCCACTGCTGGAGGTCACGTTCGATCGCAGATTTTTTTCTGCTGATTTTCGCGGCTCTCTGAGCGTGGTTCCAAAAATCTGGCTGTGAAGTCTGTTGTTCGAGATGTGCCAATTCGACCGTCATGCGGGCGAAGTCAAAGATGCCCCCGTAGTTCCGTGACCAATTGCTCGACGGCCCGCACGCGATTCTTTAGCTCATCCAACATGGGACGACCCTTTCTGGTTATATCGGCACTGCATCGGGTTCCGACTCCTTGGTGCGGAACAGGCCGAACAGGAACAAAAGCGCGCAGATTATAACACAGCCGTAGGCAAACACATCGCCGTACCGGCTGTAAAACGTATGCGGACGCCAGACTTGCATCGTCGCCTTGATGGCTTGCTCCGTGAAGATCGGCGTTGTCTCAACGATGCGCCCGAACGGGTCGATGAACCCTGAAATGCCGGTATTGGCCGAGCGAGCGAAGGCCAAATGATTCTCGACCGAACGAAACACCACCATGGAAAAATGTTGCGAGGCAGCCGACGAGGCCCCAAACCAGGCATCGTTCGTGACGGTTACCAAGAATTCGGCGCCATTCGCGGCGAATTGCCGCACCAGGTTCGGAAAGATCACTTCGTAGCAGATTGCCACGCCAAAGCTTATCGGTCTCGGTGTCGCCTCAGCCTTGCCGACAGCTGCAGATCGGGGCTTCGGTGTCAACGTCAAGACTGTCGGGCCAGTTCCCGCTTCGAAGTCGCCAATCCCTTCTACCAATTTGTCGAGGAAAAAGAGGAGCGAAGATTTGAGCGGAATATATTCTCCGAAGGGAACCAGATGATGTTTGTCGTAGCGCCCCAACAATTGGCCGTCGGGGGCGAGGAGGTATGCGCTGTTCAATAGATACGGCCGCCGATCCGGATAGAAACGCAGGGCGGGGCTTCCAAATAAGATCGGCGCCTGGGCTCGATTGGCCAGCGCAATAAGTTGCAGCTGATAGACCGGCTCGCGTTCAAAGACGAAGGGTGTTGCCGCTTCCGGCCACACCACTAAATCTGTGGCACGACCGAGCCGTTCGGTCAATTGGTCAAAGCGCGCGAGAGTCTGCTCTCGATGGGCGGTATCCCACTTCACCGCCTGATCGATATTCGGCTGCACCACGCCCACGCTAATGGACGATCGGGGAATACCAGAAAAAGGCGTTTCAGATAACATGGCAAGACCATATTGCCAGGAGAGCGTGACCACCAATGTCGCCATCGCCGCGAGTTCCCAGGGAAGCCTTGCCGGACGGAAATTCCTGAAGTACGGCATCAACCAGGACAAGAATTCCGCCAACGCGACATTCACCAGCACAATAAGGAATGAGACTCCGTAGACCCCCATGTGATCCGCAATCTGAATGATCTCGATCTGACGATATTGAGAATAACCCAGAAGGCCCCAAGGCATTCCAGTCAACGCATAGGTTCTGATCAATTCGAGGGTCACCCATAGGCAAGGAAATACAAAGAAACCGTAACGAGGAATCAGGCTCTGAAACCATACGGCCCCGGCAGAATAGAGACCGACATACAAGCCAAGGTAGGCCGTGAGCAGCAACATGAGGCCGTAGCTGATCGCTAGCGGGACCTTACCGTAGGTGTTCATGGCGGTCACCACCCAGGACATCATGCCGGTAAAGGCAATTGTGCCGGACAGCCAGCCGATCCAAAAAGCCTGTGCTTTGTTCTTGCCGTCCAACGCCCAATGCAACGGCACGAGGGCGACCCAGGCCAATAGTCCTAGATCAGATTTCGGAAAACTCAGCGGGAGGAACAGCCCGCTCGCGCTGGCAAGCACGAGTGAACGCGCGAGGGAATGGGTCATGAACCGCACCTTAGCGAAAGCTAGAGAGGGATGCAACTTTCGGTTCGGAAAGAAGATACTCGCTCGCACCCCGTCATGGACGGGGGGAGAGATTTGGGGTTGACGTGCACCCACTGAGTACCTATAAGTATGAGCGGTAATCCGGCAGTCATATCGCATATCGTGTAGGAAGCAGCCCAAGACGATAGCGCGAGACTAGCCTGGCACTGACGAAGCGGCACGATCAACGATCACGACAAACTAGGAGGCGATACCATGAATCGAAAAGTCATCGGCCTGTGTTTCAGTCTGGGCCTCATGTTTCTGCTTGCGGGCTGCGCTGGTAAGAATGTGTCCTCCTCGTCCGGCGATCAGTCCGGTAAGGCCAAGCCCGAGGCGATTCAGCCGGATGCGATCAAGACGGTACCACTGGAGCGTTCGTTCGACCGGCCATCCGGCAGCGTGCCCTCGAACCGCGCGCTTGAGCCGGGTGTCGCGTCCGACACCAACGCATTGGGCGACGTATTCTTCGAGTACAACCAGTTTCAAATCCGCAAGGATGCCATGCAGATATTGGACGTCAATGCCGGATGGCTTCGCGCCAGCGGGAGCAAGACTGTGCTGATCGAAGGTCATTGCGATGAGCGAGGCACCGCGGCATACAACCTCGTCCTGGGCGAGAAACGGGCGCGTGCCGCCAAGCAATACTTACAGGATCTTGGCGTTCCGGCTTCGCAGCTCCAGATCACGAGCTACGGAGAAGCGATGCCCTTCTGCAAGCAGCAGAACGAGGACTGTTATCAACAGAATCGACGGGCACATTTCGTTGCCAAATAATCGTGAGTTCGGTCGGACGATCTTGTCGTAGACACCATCCATCGATGAGGAGGGAGGCCCTGTGAACCACTATCAATTTATCGGCATCGGGCTTCTGGGAATGTGCATGGCCGCAGGCTGTGTAGGCAAAGGTGAGCGCATCGATTTGAATGTTCCCGTCGCAAGCGGGGCAGGTGAGAAGGCTGTTGCGATGAGTTCCCCGACCGTTGCGATTCAGCCGTTTGAAGACCACCGCACCGACCGATCTCACCTCGGCATCCGGCATCACCTATGGGGCGGCGAGAGTCAATTTAGCCTCTCCAGCGGTACCCTGAGCGAGGCCACGGCAGAGGCGTTCGTGGACTATCTCAAAGGGAAAGGCTGGAACGCGACCGTTGCCAAGGGCGACAGGACAACCGGGGCAGATATGACCATCACCGGCACACTGATCGATGTCGGTGTGGATGCTACAAGCGGCATCGGACAGACCGCTCTTCACGCCAAAAGCCGGATGACCGTCGAAGTGCAGAATCACACCGATGGTAGCCACGTTCGTGAGACCCTCACCAGCAGTGGAACCAACCAGGTTTTCTGGTTCGACCCGGAGGATGCCCAGGATTTGCTCAACGAACTCTACAACAAAAATTTCGAGAAGTTCGTGGCCGACACCAAGATCAACGGTACGATCCTCAAGCTCAGGAAATAGAGTGCGCCATCACGCATGGATAGCACTGTGATGACTGGAGATGACTCCTCTGCATCGCTCCTGAATCGAAACGAAATAGGATCGTGGGGGTAACATGGAGCGACGGCAACATCGGCGAGTGCCGGCACAGTTGCAGGGATTCCTGTTGGGAAACTCGCATGAGACCGAAGCAGTGACCCTGGACCTCTCAGTCGGTGGTGCGCGGTTCGATTGTGACATCGAAGTGTATCCTGGCAAGGTGATTCGTGTGCGGCTGGTCATTCCCGGGGCAGAGGAACCGGTCTCGATCGAAGAAGGGCTGGTGCAGTGGGTCGGAGCGGACACATTCGGGGTCTCATTTCAGAATGTCCGACAAGCCGAGCTCGATGAACTCGAGCAGCTCATTGACGAATATGAAGAAGCCGAAGACGGTGGCCATGCATAACAGGATGGTCGCGCGAGACAGACAGACAGACTGAGGTCGAGGTCAAGGTTGAGCGAAGATCTGACTTTCTTTATCTCAGCCTTAGCCTGAACCTCAACCTTCTTCGTGCTGGCGGATTTTTCCCGCATCCATTTGTGGTCAATACTTGACTGATTCGCATCGGAAGAATATCGTATCCCTGTGGGAGGAGCTTAACGCCCCGAGGGAATATGGTTCATCAGGGGATCGAGTGTTGGGATGGAGTGCAAGCCCAGCTTGACTGGGAAGCCTAAAGTCCCACCAAGGTCTCCGTCGTACCTATGCTGTCCTCGGTAGGTGCGCGCTCCCCCCACCCTAATCTTCTGCTCATCTAGTTGGCGGTTTTCCTCATCGTACCACCCCGCTATGGGCCGCCGCGGTCCTCTTACTCACGTAAAGAGGTCCGCTGTGTTATCTCAATCGTAAGAGATGATAAGTGGGGATTTGTCGAACCTGTCCGGTGTAGTACCTGACTGATATGAGAGGATGAATGGCTACGCACAAGCCACCTGCATCTGCGCCCAAGAAAGTAACCCCGCGAGAAGCCTCGGCAGTGACGGCGGTGGAAATGGGCGCGCGACAGCGCGAGATTTCCGTCTCCGAGTTCTTCACCAAGAACCGGCATTTACTCGGGTTCGATAACCCTCGCAAAGCCCTGTTGACCTGCGTCAAGGAAGCGGTCGACAACGCGTTGGATGCTTGTGAGGAAGCCGGAATCCTTCCTGAGGTCACGGTACAGCTGGAGGTCGTGGCTATTGGATCTTCAGCTGTGCTGCCTGCAAGCCAGGCGACACGCTTTCGAGTGACAGTGACAGACAACGGCCCCGGGATCGTGAGACAGCAGATTCCCAGAATCTTCGCAAAACTTTTGTACGGCTCCAAGTTCCATCGCCTGCGCATGAGCCGAGGCCAGCAGGGGATCGGCATTTCAGCGGCAGGAATGTATGGCCAGCTGACGACTGGAAAACCGGTGAAGATCATCTCGCGCATCGGTCCAAAAGCCGCAGCACACTATTTCGAAGTGCAGATCGATACAAAGAAGAACGAGCCGCTGGTCCATGAAAACAAACAGATCAAGTGGGATCAGCCTCGTGGCACGCAGGTGGCGATCGAAGTCGAAGGGCGCTACCAGAAAGGCCGCGCGTCGGTGGACGAGTACCTCGATCAAACCTCTATCGCGAATCCGCACGTGAGACTCATCTATCGAACGCCGGAAGGCGAAACAAAGGAA
>JANNXZ010000093.1:0-7308 GCA_031409835.1 Nitrospirota bacterium | reverse complement strand
AGCATCATTGCCCGAGCGGTTCTGGTTGGCCTTGACCAAGCCGTCAGGGAGATGAAAGCGTTGCTGAGTTGAACTATCGCGCCAGTGCGGCACTCTGCATTCCCACATGGACAACTCAATTCGCCCCTGTCATGACATTGCGACCTCGGCAACAGATCTCTTTGTTCCCCGCGCTCACCCGATTCCTCATGCGGGGTCGATCCCGCACGCAAGGTCACCGATGAAGATCGTGACCGGGACCGAGATGCAGACGCTCGATCGCCGCACCATCACCGAAGCGCATATCCCCGGTATCGTCTTGATGGAACGGGCAGGCGAAGGCATTGTCAGGTATCTGGAGGAACACTGTGGACCGGTACGAGGCAAGACCATTACCATCCTCTGCGGAAAAGGGAACAATGGAGGAGATGGATTAGTTGTGGCCCGATTGCTCCACCGCCGGCGTGCGCGAATTCATGTGCAGCTCCTCACACCGATTACCGACCTGTGTCGCGATGCCGCGACGATGTATCGCCGACTCGTTCGGGTCGCCGGACGAACCGCGATCGTTCGATTCCGGTCTGCCGACCAAACGAGGCCCCTCCTTGCCTCCAGCGACATCCTCGTCGATGCCCTCCTTGGCACCGGATTGTCCTCTGTAGTGACCGGGGTCTATCGTGAGGCCATCGAACTCATGAACAATGCCGGAAAACCTATCATCGCAATCGATATCCCCTCCGGTCTCCATGCCGATACCGGCGCCATCCTAGGCCAAGCGATCCGCGCGACATTGACCATCGCCTGTGGCCTCCCGAAGCTCGGCCTCTATGTTGGTGCCGGGATCGACCAAGCCGGCGCGATCCGCGTCGTCGATATCGGCATTCCACCGGCCTATGTGGATGCCATCGAGAGCCGGACCCTGCTCCTGACAAGCGACAGCGCGTTTCAGTCTCTACCGGAACGCCTGCCCTCCTCCCATAAGGGAACGTTTGGCCATGCGGGAATTCTTGCGGGGTCCGTGGGAAAAACAGGCGCCGCGGCACTGGCAGCCCGTGCGGCACTCCGCGTTGGAGCCGGCCTGGTGACCGTCGCTACCCCAAGCAGCGTCAACGATGTGCTGGAAGCCAAGTTACTGGAAGCAATGACCCTGCCTCTCCCGGAAACGAAGGCACGGACACTTGCCCGCTCTGGACTCGATCGTATCGTAGCCTTTATCCAGACACGCACGGCGATCGCCATCGGTCCTGGACTCTCGACACATCACGAGACCGTTGAACTCGTGCAGTCGCTCATGAAGCATCTGGATAGGCCCTCGGTGCTCGATGCCGATGCGCTGAATGCCTTGGCCGGCCGGGCTTCGTTGCTGACCGAATGTAACACTCCGCCCATTCTCACCCCACACCCCGGTGAGATGGCCCGGCTCGAAATCGATGCCACCACACAGAGCGTCAACGCAGACCGAATCGGTACGGCCAGACGGTTCGCCCGAGAACGCGGCGTGTTCGTCGTCTTAAAAGGCGCACGAACCGTCATCGCCCGCCCCGATGGGCTTGTGGCTATTTGCCCGACAGGCAATCCCGGCATGGCCACAGCTGGAACCGGCGATGTGTTGACCGGCATGATCGTTGGCTTATTGGCGCAAAAAGTTCCCGCATGGGAAGCTGCCTGTGCCGCAACCTATTTTCATGGATTGGCTGGCGACTTGGCCTCCCAACATCTCGGACAGCCCGGGATGCTCGCCAGCGACCTCATCGCTCAAATTCCTTATGCGCTCCAACGGACGAACACGATCTAACGTCACCCGGCCAGTCAAGGCGAAACAGCCTGCTGCTTGCCATCACGCTACGTCGAGCCTGCCGTGGAAGCTGGTGTCCACATCGCACCAGCACACCGATCGGCTAGGCCAAGCGATCGGCTGCGTACTTCTCGGGGGGGAAACGATCGCGCTCTACGGACCGCTCGGGGCCGGCAAGACGGCGCTCGTTCGCGGAATCGCGCAAGGTCTTGGCGCATCGCCACTGGCGGTGACCAGCCCCACCTTCGTCATGATTCACGAATACGATCAAGGGCGCCTGCCGCTGGTCCATGTGGATCTGTATCGTATTCGCACGGCCCGCGAACTTGAATCGACAGGATTGACCGAGTATTTCTCGGGCCTGACCGTGACGGCCATAGAATGGGCCGACAAGGGCCTTGCCGCGCTGCCGCAGGACCGAATCGAAATTACGCTTCACCATCGTGCCGTGCGGAGCCGAACGATTCAGTTGCTCGCAACAGGACAGAAGTCCGACCAGGTTCTCGCCCGCTTGCGCATGCAGTACAGCAAGCCGAGCAGGGTGCATCGAACCTCACCACGCCAGACTTCGAAGAGGAAGGCAACAACGCGGTCATGATTAGGCTGATTTTGGTCGGAGTGCTGCTGCTCCTCTCCCTGGCTTTTTTCCTTCAGAACCAGGAGCAGGAAGTCACGCTCCGATATTTCTTTGGTCTCCTCGAAGCCTCGACGCCGATCTATAAACCCATCCTGGCAGGGTTTGCGGTGGGGCTACTCGTCTCCGGCATTCTGCTCTTTCCTCCATGGGTGCGGGGCCGTATCGAACTCCGCCGAAAAACCAAAGCGCTGCAAGAAGCCGAAGGGGACTTAGAGCGGTTACGCGTCTCGCTCAATACAGCCACCGATCGTGTATCCCCCACCCGCACCGGTGAATCACATCGAGACCGACGCGATGAGTGACGCAGACGCCTCACCCTTGATGCGGCAATACCGCGAGATCAAGCGCGGCTATCCCGACGCCGTGCTGTTGTTCCGCGTCGGCGACTTCTACGAAATGTTTTACGAAGATGCGCAGATCGCCTCCAAACTGCTCTCCATTGCCCTCACCTCTCGCGACAAATCCAGCCCCAACCCCGTTCCGCTCTGCGGAGTGCCCTACCATGCGGCGCAAGGGTATATCGCCAAGCTCCTCAAGGCTGGACGAACCGTCGCACTCTGCGAACAGGTGGAGGACCCAAAACTCGCGAAGGGTCTCGTGCGGCGCGAAGTCGTTCGTGTGTATACGCCGGGCACGTTGATCGATGCTGAGTTCCTTTCACCAGGAGAGTCGTATTTCTTGGCGGCTGTCGCCTTCTCCGACACGATGGCCCCATCTGTCACAGGGGAATCCGTCATTGGACTGGCCTGCCTGGACGTCTCCACCGGAGAGTTTTGGATGACAGAGTTCCAAGGGGCACGGGCAGAGATCCAACTCATGGATGAACTGGCTCGACTGGAACCACGGGAATTACTTCACCCGGAGTCTCGTACGAATGCCGGATCGTGCCTGACTCGCCTACGTGGGCCACGCCTCTGCGCCCAACCCTCGGCCGCCTTCAATCCCAAAGACGCCACGCATCTACTCCAGACACAGTTTGCGGTGCACTCGCTCGACGGATTCGACTGTCGTGGTCTGACCGTCGGGATCGGCGCTGCCGGAGCGATCCTACGATATGTTCGTGAGACCCAGCCAACCGCCTCCCTCGCACACCTCCGCCGTCTACACACGCGCTGGAGCAGCGACGCGATGCATTTGGATAGCGCGACGATTCGGAATCTCGAACTCCTACGGTCGTTGGGAGCCAGTGAGCACCGATCGGGACAGGACCAGCCCACGGTCTTGTCGGTGTTGGACCGCACCGCGACGGCCATGGGCAGTCGCTTGTTACGCGATTGGCTCGTCAGACCGCTCCTCGATTGCGGTGCCATTCGAGCTCGGCTCGATGCGGTCGGAGAGTTAAAAGACCGGATTCAACAACGCGTGTCGCTTAGGACCACGCTTCGTGATGTGCAAGATATCGCCCGCTTGAGCAGCCGCGTGACGCTCGGCGTCGTAGTGCCGCGCGAACTACTCGCATTGAAACAGTCCGTGAGCGCCCTTCCTGAGTTGCGGTCCTACCTCCAGCTGTTCGGCGCCTCGCTACTGGCCAATGTCCATGAGACGTGGGACGACTGTCGCGACGTGCATGACGCGATTGAGCAGGCCGTCAAGCTGGATGCGCCGATGTCGCTCCGTGACGGCGGCATCATTCGGGAAGGGTTCCATGCCGGGGTCGATGAGCTGCGTAAGGCAAGCACGGAGGGCAAAGGCTGGATCGCCTCGTTGGAAGCCAAAGAACGTGAGCGGACAGGGATCGACTCGTTGAAGGTTCGCTACAATCAGGTATTCGGCTACTACATCGAAATCACCAAGACACACCTCTCCCGTATTCCGCCCGATTACATTCGCAAGCAGACACTGGTCAATGCCGAACGATTCATGACGCCGGAGCTGAAAGAGTTAGAGGAGCGTGTCACCGGCGCTGAAATAAAACTGCTGGCACTCGAGCAGGAGCTGTTCGAGCAATTGCGCGGACGTTTGGCGAGCGAGGTGCCTCGTCTTCAAGCCATGGCCCAGACCGTGGCGTTACTCGATGTCCTTGCTGGCCTAGCCGAGACCGCCGCATTACATCGCTATGTTAAACCCCTTGTCGATGAGAGCAGCACGATCCTTATTCGGGAAGGCCGCCACCCTGTCGTTGAGCAACTCAGCAACGATCTGACCTTCGTGCCTAACGACACAGCCCTCGACTGTGAGGACAACCGGCTTGTGATCCTCACAGGACCCAATATGGCAGGGAAAAGCACCTACCTCCGCCAGGTCGCGCTGATCGTGTTGTTGGCGCAGATCGGGAGCTTCGTTCCGGCAACCGAAGCCCGCATCGGATTGGTCGATCGAATTTTCACGCGCGTCGGAGCCTCAGATAACTTGGCAGCCGGACAGAGCACCTTCATGGTGGAAATGATCGAATCGGCTCACATCTTAAACAGCGCAACCGCTCGCAGCTTGATTCTTCTGGATGAGATTGGCCGGGGAACCAGCACCTACGATGGACTGAGTATCGCCTGGGCCATTGCGGAGCATATCCAAGACCGCCGGCACTTGGGATCCAGGACACTGTTCGCTACCCACTATCACGAGATGACGCAACTGGAAGGGTTACGGGAAGGGATCAGAAACTATTGCGTGGCAGTTCAGGAACGGGATGGAGACGTGGTCTTCTTGCGTAAAATTGTGCCGGGTGGCGCAGACCGCAGCTACGGCATCCATGTCGCCAAACTGGCGGGACTCCCTCCGACGGTTATCGCCCGGGCACAGCAAGTCCTGGCCCAGTTAGAACAACCGGATACCACCATCGAGGGCACGCCCATATCCTTGGAGAAAGAACCGCCGCCCGCCTTGCTTCCCCGCCCACATCCGATCATTGAGGAAATGAAACAAATCGACCTCTTTTCCATGACACCGCTCGATGCACTCAATCGCCTCGCCGACCTACAACGCCGGATCGGTCCAACTAGCCAAGACGATCTCGAAAAATAAAAAGGCGGCATCTCCGCAAGGAGATGCCGCCTTTGAAGTCAGTGCCTATTTTAGGTCAGTGACTGCTGGACCCAAGATTGTACTTCGCGGTCCAGGGAATCAAGCCAGCGATGGGCTCTCCACCTGGGAGCAACACATCATACTGCATAGGAATAGCGTCCCCATCAGGAGACTTCGGAGATGTATTGAGGACTTGCTTCGCTGCTGCGCAGCCGGCCTCGACTTCGCTCTTCCCCGCGCACTCTTTCAATCGCAGGCCGGAAATGCTCAACGGCTTCCCCATGGAACCAGCCACTTCCTGGATCTTCTTGACTGAGGAAATGACACGATGATTCTGTTCAGGTTCAGTCGCCACAAACTCGATCAAGTCGGTCGTGCTGCCAGGTGGCACTTCCTTTGCCGCAGCCGGTCCCGCATGGGGGCGGCCCATCTTCTTCAGTTCTTCACAGGCACCCTTGTCCGCATAGAACTTTAGATTTTTGCCTGGGTGAATTTTCTGCCAGAAGAGACCGCTCTCGGCAGCTCCGCCGAATACAGAGACGTTGATCCAGACCGCTTCATCGTAGGGATCAAGCACGATTACCCGACCCTGTATAGTGGTCGGTTTGCTCATATCGCCCCACTCAAACCGTTCTTGGAATGATTCGATCGCCAGTGCGGTAGACGCGGTTGAAACCAACAGCCCTACAGCAGCCATCACGGCCCAGCCTTTTGCATGACGCTTCATGATCGCATCCCCCTTAACAGAGCATGAAAGAATTAAATCTTGTCAAGGTCGATTACTTAATAATCTTAAAGCCAGTGATCGTCCGACCATCCAGGCTCACTTCCATGGCGACAAGTTCCTGGGAAGCCTTGATGATCTGATCCATCAGGGCCTTGTCCTTCACCGCCAACCGGACAGTTGTAGCGGCATGGTACCAACCCGAGTAAGGATTATTCTTATCGGTACCGCCCACAAAGCCCCAACCGCAGCAGGTGAGCAATGGATCAGGCGGCTTCACGTCAAGATCGGAAGATGATCGGCCATTCGAATTCCCCGAAGCCGGCTCACCACTGTTCCAGTATTGAATTCCAAATAGTAACTCTCCATCAGGATTGTCGGCCCATTGTGACCATACTCGACCCTTGAGAGTCTTGGTCATCTCACCCTTCATAGGCTTTCCGCCGGCAATATTATCAGACGGACCAGTCGGTCCAGCGACGGCAGGAGCGGCGGGGTCGGCAACTGCAAACCCAGCTGTGAGTAAACTCAATGCGGAAAACACTGTCATGGCGGCGATAAGTATGGCCTTTGGCATACCTAGTCCCTCCTTCATAAAAATATCAACCAGAACAAACGAATGAATCTCTAATTTAAAAACTACAAAAATTACAAAGTTGAGTCAAGAAATGTAAATATTCCAGCTTGTTCTCTTATTATATTTCTCTCCAGATCGCTCATTGATGTTCGCTGTGAGAAATTTTCGCCATGGTACTGAAATCATGAAACTGTGTCAAGAAATTGTTTGGCCTGTTGATAGCTGCAGCTTTCAGCAAAAATACATTGAACAATCAACATACTGCGAATGTTCGTGGCGTTGGCTTTCGCTTACACTTACTATTCGATGAACTCATCATAAAAAATTCTCATTTGTATGCCTGGAGACTGCGTGAGGCTAGCGGCCCAAGCCCGGTGATCGCTAGGGAGTCCAGTCCGAAATACTGTCGGCCCACATGGAACACCTGCTCCACATTCACGCAATCGATATGAGCCAACATATTATTGAGCGACGTATGTCTTCCGTGTGTGAGTTCGTCCTTCGCCAGCTTATTCATTCGGCTGTGTGAACTTTCCAAGCTCAGCATCAAACTACCCTTCATCTGAGCCTTCACACGCTCAAGCTCGTTCCGTTCGACGCCTTTGATCCCAATCTGTCGAATCTCTCGGCAGACA
>JANNXZ010000092.1:0-3201 GCA_031409835.1 Nitrospirota bacterium | reverse complement strand
GGGGCACAGAAATCTCAACGCCGGGGTTTTATGAGGCCTTGTCGTTTTTGTCCTGGGTCTTGATTTTATTCTTTCATGCCGTGGAGTTTCGCCATCATTTGAACGTACATGGCTCGTTCATCGTCCCCCTGGCGTTGGTCTCGTTGGTCTCTGCCGCCGCATTGCCGGAAACTGCTCCGACGCTCACCCCGGTGTTTCGGACCTTGTTGGTCCACGTCACCCTGAGCATGCTTGGAACGGTGGGGTTTGCCATTGCCTTTGTGGCTGGTGTCATGTATCTGATTCAGGATGGACTTCTCAAGTCCAAACGTTTCAATGTGCTCTACTCAAAGCTGCCGGCACTGGACTTTCTCGATCGTCTGAATCAACAGTCGATCGTGACGGGGTTTCCGCTGCTCACCCTCGGTATCATTACGGGCGCGCTGTACGCGGAGGTCTCTCTCGGGTCGTATCTGAGCTGGAATCCCGAACAAACATGGGCGTTAGTGACGTGGGTATTCTACTTTGTCGTCCTGACGGGACGTCTGACCGTGGGCTGGCGAGCGAAACGTGCGGCCTATCTGACCATTATCGGATTTGCAGGCGTGATTCTGACCTTCATCGGTGTGATCCTCAAGAGTCACGGACCGGTGTCTTGATATGCACATTATTGCCGTCGGCTTGAGCCATAAGACCGCCCCGGTCGAACTCCGCGAGAAGCTTGCGATTCCTGAGAGCCGAATGGGCGAAGCCTTGGCCCGCCTTTGCTCGTATCAGGGGGTGCGGGAGGGGGTATTACTCTCGACCTGTAATCGTGTTGAGGTCTATGCCGTCGTCGATGAGATCGAATCAGGCTATGGACGAATCCAGGACTTCCTGGCGGATGCCCACCTTTCGCTGTCCTCGGAGCAGCTGACTCCCCATTTGTATTGGCACGAGGGAGATCGGGCGATCAGCCATTTATTTCGGGTGGCCTCCAGCCTCGACTCCATGATCGTCGGCGAATCGCAGATTCTTGGTCAGATCAAAGATGCGTTCGAGGTTGCGCTCACACACAAGGCGACCGGCATCATCTTGAACAAGGTCATGAAAAAGGCGATCTCCGTTGCCAAGCGGGTGCGGACAGAAACAAAAATTTCCGAGATGGCCGTGTCGGTCAGCTATGCCGCGGTTGAACTAGCCAAAAAAATCTTCTCGGATCTCAGCGAGAAGACGGTGCTGTTGGTGGGGGCAGGGGAGATGGCCAAGTTGGCGGCGAGACATTTTATTGCCAGCGGTGTGCGGCATGTGCGGGTGACGACCAGAAGTCCTCAGCATGCGCAGGAGTTGGCGAACCGGTTCGGCGGCACCGCGGTCGCGTTTGAGGAGTTTCGAGAGGATATGGCCTCCGCCGATATCGTGTTGGTGTCGACCGGCGCGGCGCATTATCTTGTGAGCGAGGACGATGTGCAGCGCTCGGTCACGCAACGGATGAATCGTCCGATGTTCCTGATCGATATCTCGGTTCCACGCAATATCGATCCGGCGGTGCGGCATGTGGACAATGCGTTCCTCTTCGACATTGATGATTTGAAGACGAGAGTTGAGCGGAATCGCGGAGCGCGCCTCAACGAAGCTGAGAAAGCCGAGCAAATGGTGGTGGACGAAGTCGGGATTGTGCGGCAATGGCTCCAGTCGCTTGAAGTCACTCCCACCATCGTGGCTCTTCGCGCACGGGTCGAAGATATCAAGCAAGCCGAACTCGACAAGACCTTGGGGCGGTTGGTGAATCTGTCCACGCCGGAGCGTGAATTGGTCGAGGCGATGGCATCGTCGATTGTGAACAAACTCATTCACAATACGATGGTGACACTCAAAGCTGAGGTAAATTCCTCGGAGGGGACCGCCTTTATCGAGGCGGCGAGACGGTTTTTCAGTCTCGGCGACTCTGCGGCCTCCACTGTTCATGATCACATGTCATCTGCCTCTGAGACCTGTCATTCGTCAGAAGAAGATATTCAGAGTGTTGATGCGGTGACTCCGAGGACAGGCTCGAAGATGCCGGACCGTTGAGCGTTAAAAGATTGTTATTTGGTTTGTTTTGTTTGTTTGGTTTTTTGGTTAAACGGAACTAACCAGATGAGCCAAATTAGCCAAATAAACAAAACAAACCAGATCAACCAGACAAACCAGAGAAACTAGATGAACCAGACAGGCTATGAACGATCGACCGTCGTGCTTGGAACGCGCGGCAGTATGTTGGCTGTGCAGCAGAGCGAGTGGGTGCAGGCGCAATTGCATGCGCTGGCGCCGCATGTGACGGTGACGTTGAGGAGAATACAGACATCGGGAGATAAGATTCTGGACGTCCCGCTGGCACAAATTGGAGGGAAGGGCCTGTTTGTGAAGGAGATTGAGGAAGCGCTGTTGAGCGGCGAGATCGATCTGGCCGTGCATAGCATGAAAGATGTGCCCACGGAGTTGCCAGAGGGATTGGCCATTCTCTGTGTGCCGCCACGCGAAGATCCTCGGGATGCTTTGATTAGCCGTGACGGGAAGTCGTTCATGGACCTTCCGCGTGGCGCCCGGATTGGAACGAGCAGCCTTCGCCGCCAATCACAGCTCTTGCATGCCAGGCCGGATATCACGATTGCCATGTTGCGTGGGAACTTGGATACCCGTCTCAGGAAATTACGAGAGGGACAGTTCGACGCTATCGTGCTTGCCGCAGCCGGGCTCCGGCGATTGGCCTGGGCACACGAGATTACGGAGTATCTTGCCCCACAGATTAGTTTGCCTGCCATTGGCCAGGGGGCGCTGGGCATCGAGGGCCGGCGAGACGATCTCTTTATTCGTTCTCTGTTGAGTGGGTTGAACCATGCGCCGAGTATGACAGCCGTTCTTGCCGAACGTGCGTTGCTCCATCGGCTTCAAGGGGGCTGCCAGGTTCCGATTGCGGCGCATGCGACCGTGGTTGGGGCAGGGGTGAGACTGGAAGGATTGGTATCCAGTGTGGACGGCAAAGAACTCCTTCGCGACACTGCTGAAGGAACCATTGAGGATCCGGAGTCGATCGGCATTCAACTCGCGGAACAGCTGCTCGCACGCGGGGGCGATAGGATACTTCAAGCCATCTACGGGACCACATGACGAAACCGAAAAGAACGGGGAAAGTGTACTTGGTTGGGGCGGGACCAGGAGACCCTGGACTCTTGACACTGAAAGGGAAGGAATGTCTTGAGG
>JANNXZ010000091.1:0-5307 GCA_031409835.1 Nitrospirota bacterium | reverse complement strand
TGGGAGATGCGGAAGTTTCTTCGCACGGCTCCTCTACTCGACTAAACAGGAAGTGCGATCAGGCATCTGCGTCTCGGCGTCCCACCTTTGAGTGCTGCCTACTCAAGTTTAACCGCAACAATCGGATAGTGCCTCGGCCTGTTCCGGCGGTATGATGTCGAACGAGGAGGGAAGGGCGCATGTCGTCGATTAATGCAGATCATGCGTGGGAAGCCGTGCTAAGCCGTGATCGTCGCAATGATGGCCGATTCGTCTATGCGGTGTCCTCCACGTGTGTGTACTGCCGCCCTTCTTGCCCCTCTCGCCGCCCGGCTCGCAACCATGTGGCGTTTTTCGATTCGCCGCGATTGGCAGAGTCGGCAGGATTTCGCGCCTGTCTGCGCTGCCGGCCTCAGTCGGCTGCCGGTTCGGAGGCCGAAGAGTGGATTGCACAAGCGCGACGCTATCTGGATGACCATGCAGACGAGTCCATCACACTCCGGCGGCTGGCTGCTCACGTCGGTCTCAGTCCGTTTCATGTGCAGCGGGCCTTCACCGGCGCGGTCGGGCTCTCTCCGAAGAAGTACCAAGACGCCAAGAGAATGGAGCGATTTACCGCGTCGTTGAAACGAGGCGAGACTGTGACGAACGCGACCGACGAAGCCGGCTTTGGTTCCAGCAGTCGGCTGTATGCACGCGTGGATGAAGACCTCGGCATGACACCCTCTGCGTTTCGCTTCGGTGGGAGAGGAGTCACGTTTCGCTATACCACCCTATCGACGGTTGTCGGTCGCATGCTGGTGGCAGTCACAGAGCGGGGTATTGCGGCCGTGAGTCTTGGAGATACCGAAGCGGCACTGGTCGCGTCGCTTCGCAGCGGCTATCCGAAGGCGGTGCTTCGTCGCGATAGGAAGGGCTTAGAGAAGCATGTGCATCATCTTCTCCAGTGTCTCAACGGGAGCGTAGATATGGATCGCCTCCCGCTAGACGTGAAGACGACGGCCTTTCAACGAAAGGTATGGCAGGCGCTGCAACAGATTCCTCGTGGACAGACCAGGTCCTATCAAGAGATCGCGCGAGCGATTGGGCAGCCGACGGCAGCGCGCGCCGTGGCTAGAGTCTGTGCCGGCAATCCCATTGCGGTGGCCATCCCCTGCCACCGCGCCATTCGAGATAACGGACATCTTGCAGGCTATCGCTGGGGCTTGAAGCGGAAGCAATGGCTTCTTGCGATGGAAAGAAGATGAACCGGAAAGCAGAGTGTTGGCCTGCGGGCTCGATTGCACAGCATAGGGCAATCTTGATACAGAGTAGTCATGGTCTAGGAGATTCGTTCTCTATCGCTTTACCAGAAGGACTCGCAGCCATGCCTGGCCATGTCGCACGACTGACTCGAATCCAGTCTGTTCGTTACCTCATCGCTGGCTTCCTGCTTATCCTGACCTTCATGAACCTCATCTCGGCTTCGTTCGCTAGAGCACAGGGTGGTGAGACAGAGATGCTCTCTGTGCAAAAATCTGCACCGGCGGCGGTATTTATCGAGAGGGGTGGAAGTGAATTGGAATTACGGCGTCATTTGCGGGCTAAAAATGGGGTACTTAAACTCAGCTCTTCCACCTCGGTGATCCGCCTTTCGATTGCGCCAATAGGGAGCTTGGGTTTACTACCCCCAAGCTCCTGGGAATGGCCTTGATCACACGGAGTCCTGACCTCTCGTTGGAACAGATGCCGCCCGTTTCCAATGCCTTTGAGATCCATAAGCTTGCTGACGGTAGCGGAATGTTGGTTGGATTCGTGGAGGTAAACGTCAAGTCTCAACTGACGTCACGTGAGCGGCAACAGAATGTCCGGATCGGGCTCTATTCCAATCCTTCGATCAAGGCTCCGCACATCGTTGCGGTGCCTTTGGCCAAATTGGCTGTCGATCGGATGCCGACCCGACTCGATCCCAAGGAACCTGGCAGCACCGTCCTGCTCGATGTATATTTGCAGGGCGATGCCAATCGTACTTTGTCTCAAACCGGACCATAGACAGGCCATTGATCTTCCGTGAGAATCCTCTTACCCTATAGTCAATTCTACGAGCATGAAGGTTATTGTCTGTTGGCAAGCTGCTGAATTTACGCCTATCACGTCTGGTTGAAGGAGGCCCATGATGACAATTCACGGTTCGGTGCGCAGAGGTCTGTTTCGTCTTACTCTTACCATCATGGCGAGTGCCCTAGTTTGGGTGGGAGTGGGAATTGGGGGCACCACTCCGGCCTCTGCCTATGAAGTGTGGCTGACGGATCAATCCGATACGGCCAAAGAAAGCGGCGGCTTTCTCTATATCTATGACGGTGCAGCGCTCGCGGCGAATCCTGCCGCTGCCAAACCAGCCGTTACGATCGATCTGTCCGGCGAGATCAACACATTTTGCGAAGCGGCAACCAAGAAACCAGTCCGGCGTCCGCATATGTTGTTCTTCAACAAGGACCAGAGTCATGCGATCCTCTCATTCCTGAGCGGTCACGTGCTCTTTATGGATGCCAAGACGCGTAAACCGGAGGCCTGCTTGTCGATGGGGAAGAATGCCCATGCGGCCTGGCCGACGCCTAACCAGAAGATGGCGATTGCGGCGAATATCATCGAAAAGAAATTTACCCGTATCTGGACTGACTATGCCGCGCATACATACAAGTTCGATCCCGAAAAGGACGAGGTCAATCTTGCTTTGTTAGAGGGTGGGGAACGCCCGGATACCTCGCCGATATGCCCCATCACGGAGTCATCCAGTCGTTATGCGTTTGTGACATTGCGTGGCGGCGGGCTATTCGTATTCGACGTCACCACCACGCCGATGAGCCTTGTGGCCACACTCAACAATAATGAGATTCATCCTGCCGGCTGTGGCGGCATTCAGGTTGGGGAGACGATGTATGTCAATTCCGGTGGCGGCTGGCCGGTGGCGCCTCTCTCCTACGATATCTATGCACTCAACCTGTCCACCCTTCCCAAATCTGTTTCAGCCAAGTTGGTGTCTTCACGGGATGAGCAATTCGCCGACTCCCACGGGATGGCCGCAGTTGGACGGTATGTCTGGAGTGCTGACCGAGCAGGAAACAATGTCGAAATCATCGATACGGTCTCAAACTTGAGCGTGGGTTCGATCGATCTGGTGACGGATGGGAACAAGGATCCAGCGCCTGACCTCCTGGAGAACGCACCGGACAATCAGTATGTGTTCGTTGGGCTGCGCGGTCCTGCCCCGCTTACAGGGAATGACAAGACACACCACAATGCCAAAGGGACGATTCCTGGCGTCGGCGTCATTCATGTAGATGGCGGAGGGAAGGTCGGTCACTACAAAGGGCAGGCGGTCGTCACGAACATGAAAGACGGAAAAGAAACGGCGGACCCTCATGGGATTGCCATTCGGAAGTAACGTCGCTCCTGGAAAACATCGCGAAGCCGCGGCCTGCTGTGAGGACAGATGAGATGTTGTTGATGAGAACATCACCGATGCGACGCGGAGTTAACCGTTCAGGTTTTGTGGGTGCCGGTTTTTGGCTGGCGGTCTTGTGCCTCACGTTGGGGGCCTGCGCAGGAGTGGATTCGAGAGGTGATCTGCCGACGGTCGCGTCGGTGGATCTCTCACGCTATGCCGGTACCTGGTATGAAATTGCACGGCTCCCGATGTGGTTTCAGCGTCACTGCGTGGACTCCAAGGCGATATATTCCAGCCGTCTTGATGGCGCAGTTGGTGTGCGCAATGAGTGTATAACGGATACCGGCAAAGTTGAGCAGGCAGAAGGAGTGGCGACGGTGGTCGATGCCAAGACGAACGCGCGACTCACTGTGGTTTTCGACAACTGGTTCGCGAGGCTGTTTGGCTCATCTCGTGACGGGAATTATTGGATTCTCGATCTCGATCCAGAGTATCGGATCGCGATGGTGGGGACTCCGGATCGTCGATTCCTCTGGATCCTGTCCCGGACCCCTCAGCTGGACGAGGCTACGTATGGGCGTCTGGTCGATCGGGCCCAGGAGTTGGGTTATTCGGTGTCGAATCTCATTCGAGCCCGGCGTTCCGCCTCTTCGTAACGGATCACAGCGTACCCCTCTCAAGTACCAGCAGTCTATTCGCCTTGGAGAATACATCATGCCCTTGACCTCCTATAACAATGTGCCGGTCCCTTCGTTCATGTACGGCACAGCGTGGAAAAAAGAGGCCACGACGCAACTGGTGCAGTTAGCTGTGGCGGCGGGCTTTACAGCCATCGATACGGCCAACCAACTGATTCATTACCAGGAAGCGTTAGTGGGGGAGGCCCTACTGACTCTCGCGCAGCAAGGGGTCACGCGAGATCGTCTATTTCTCCAGACCAAGTTTACGCCGACGAATGGCCAGGACCATCGCACCCCCTACGATGCCTCGGCCAATCTCACCACCCAAGTGACTCAATCCTTCGACAGTTCGTTGGCTCACCTGCACACCGACTACCTCGACTCCTATGTCTTACACGGGCCTTATCAGCGGCAGGGATTGGGCGCTGCGGACTGGGAGGTATGGGCTGCCATCGAAGGACTCTATCGGTCAGGGAAGGCAAAAATGATCGGTATCAGCAACGTCACGGCTGAGCAACTCACCCTGCTCTGTGCCCAGGCGGCGGTGAAACCCATGATGGTGCAAAACCGATGTTATGCCGCATTCGGATGGGATAAGGAGGTGCGGGAGATTTGTCGGGCTCATGGGATCATCTATCAAGGCTTTTCGCTGTTGACCGCGAATCAAGGAATCTTTGCCGAGCCAGCCATTCGGGCCATTGCTCAACGGTTGGGGACCGGTCTCGCACAAGTCGTCTTTCGGTTTGCGACGCAGATCGGAATGCTCCCGTTGACTGGCACCACGAACCCGCAGCACATGAAAGAAGATCTCCAAGCCGAAGAGCTCACCCTCACCGCTGAAGACATGCAGGTGATCAAAACGATCGGGGTGTAGGCTAAAAGCTCTGAGGCACTCAGGTGGAAGCTAAACAGGACTGCGGAAGAACGGTGGAAAATCTTCGAAGTTTACGTGGGAAGTTCGATGAACCGTAAAGTATATAGATATTGGTAGAGCCCCTTGTGTTCCATCAGTTCGGCATGGGTGCCGGTCTCCACGAGGCACCCTTTGTTGAGGACGAGGATGCGATCAGCTCGTTGGATGGTCGTCAAGCGGTGGGCGATCACAAAAGTGGTTCGCCCTTTCATGAGTTGTTCCAGCGCCTCCTGGACGAGTCGTTCTGACTCACTGTCGAGGGCAGAGGTGGCTTCATCCAACAACAGGATCCGTGGATTTTTCACGAT
>JANNXZ010000090.1:0-2959 GCA_031409835.1 Nitrospirota bacterium | reverse complement strand
GTTCGGGCGCTGGGTGTTTCTCCAGATGAATTGAAGGGCAAGCGCATCCTCTTGAAGCCGAACCTGGTCGAAACCGCTTCAGGCGCGCCTCACATCAACACACATCCTTTGGTCCTACGGGGCACGATCGAGGCGTTTCTTCGGCTGGGAGCGGCGACGGTCATGGTTGCCGAAGGACCAGGTCATCGCCGTGACACACTCTCGGTCTATGAAGAGTCCGGCTTGGCGGATGTGCTAACGGAAGATCGTATCCGGTTTCACGATCTTAACTACATTACTGGCTATGAATTGCCGAATGCCGGTCGCCAATCTTCGATGCGGACGCTCACGTTCCCCGCTCTTTTCCAGGAGGTGGATTGGATCGTGTCGGTCGCGAAGATGAAGACGCACCATATAGCTGGAGTCACGCTTTCGATGAAGAACCTGTTCGGTGTCATGCCGGGCATTTACTATGGCTGGCCGAAAAACGTGCTGCACCACGCCGGGATCGAAAATTCTATCTTGGACATCAATGCGACATTGAAGCCGCACTTTGCCATTGTCGATGGCATTGTCGGGATGGATGGCGACGGTCCGATCATGGGCGATCCCAAGAAGGCCGGTGTCTTGGTGATGGGCCGCAATCTTCCCGCAGTCGATGCGACCTGTTGCCGGATCATGGGCATCGACCCCTATAAAGTGTCTTATCTGGAGAGGGCCGACAATTGGCTGGGACCGATCGCTGACGGATCGATCGAACAACGCGGCGAAGCGATCGCCACCGTGCGAACGAACTTCAATCTCATCGACACGATCCCAGCCCAGCAGGGCATACGACTTATATGAAGAAGCGCACAGTGAAGCGTCTCTCGTTCAAGTGTTTCAGGTCTTCTTTCTGGGTTCATGTTTCTAGTTTCAAGTTGTTCGTTTCAGATCGCTGAAGTTCCGAGGTTGAATATGAGCAGGGGTACTTTACAACTTGTTGTACTCGGAGCGGTTTGTTCCGTGGCCGTACTCGCGACCACGCTTGGGCAGACGAGTGCGGCGACAATACAAACAAAAGAGCCGGCTTCGGCTATCGTTGCAGCCAAGCCTCCCAAACAACAATCTGACCAAGGGCAAATCTCATCGATCCAGCGTGCCAAGAAGAGGTCTGTCCCCGCTGCCACGGAGCGCCAACCGGAAGCCATTCAGAAGCAGGCGAAGCCGGTACTGGCTGATCTCACTCAGGCAAGTCCGAAGAGCCCTCGACGTCTGAACGTTCATAGGAAGAGGGCGCCAAAAGCCGTCGTGCAGCCGAGAACCGACCTTATGTACCACGGCATGCTGGAAAGCTCCCAGCGCTATAATCCTCGCCGGGATCATCTTGGCGCCAGGATTCCTGACCCGCACAATCCTGAATTGACTCACGACCACTTCCAAGAGCTCGATCGCAATCAGGATGGAACGATCGACCCAGTTGAGCGGACGTTTGGCCGGCCCGATATGGATCGCGATCTCTACGATCGCCGGCCACGATAGCCGTCTCTGCTGCACGTGCCGATGTTCAGGCGAGAGACATAGGGCTAGCGGCTATATCGTGAGGCAAATCCCGCTCGGCCCCCTCACGCCCTTACCCTTTACGCCTTACGTCCCCACTGCCCCTCGCCTGGCTTCCAAGCGATTTTGTGCCAAACCATCGAGGAGTTGAACAACGCTCCGAGACCATCCTTCCTTCTATACCCAGAGCCCCTACTTCCGAGGCACTTCCTTTTGGTCTGTCGCCGTCCGTGGCGCGCGCTATCCTTTTTCATGAGAGACAAGTGCGAAGGCCTACACCAAGGAGGTTGATCATGCATTGCTCACGCTGCCAGGGTCTCATGGTAGAAGACCAATTGTTAGACATGGAGGGCGCATATGGCCAGATGTGGACAACGAGCCTGCGTTGTGTGAATTGCGGTCGTATCCACGATTCCGTGATCGAGCAGAATCGTCTGGTTCGACAGGGGAAGGTCTTGGTGTTTACAAGTGGTGAGCCGGACTATCAGGATGATGAAGTCCATCTTGGAGCAGAGTCATTCATCAGGCGGGCAGCCTGACTTATTACTGAGCCGACCACCAAATAGTGCTTATGCTGCCGTTCATGGTTCGACAAGCTCACCACGAACGGTAGCCCTGACGCCCGTTCGCCCTGAGCCTGTCGAAGGGCAGGAACGCATTATTTGTTGACCCCATCAGTAACCAGCATTGCCCATGCCATTTCGGTTGCAAGCGCTGATGTCTGACTCAAGCGAGACGGGCACGACCGGCGGGAAATGTTCGACCGGCAGGGCAAGGGCTCACACGTCACATGAGTCGCGCTTGTCGCGCACCACGCCGCCATTTCGTCACGAACCGCCATGAATAATTCGGGCTTGGCAGTCCTCCGTTTCACCGTTCACATCTCACCCTTCACGGTTTTCTGGAATGGCCGCTTTAAGGCCAGGGGATTTCGGACGACTAACCCGCATGATTCACGAAGGTTTCTACTGCAACCGCTGATATGCCGCTGCGACAAGCCTGACGGCGGGCGGGCTCGCCGCTCAGTTGGTCAACATACTGCTCAAGTATGCTTCCCTCCTTCGCGCCTCCGCGCGCCCGTCTCGCCTGCCGTCTCGGCGGTTTCGTCACGAACCCTTGTGAATAATGCGGGCTGAAGGTAGTTGTCCACATTGACAGCCAGAATAGGAGTCCCCATGATACGCGGGCACACCGTCATGACGAACGATATGCCATCTTCTGAAGCAAAGAGCGGGCTGAGTGTCGGGAAAATTGTAGTGGTCCTCGCAATCGGAGTTGCGGTGGCCGCGTTTTTCTATTTCGATCTGGGCCGGTTTCTCTCCTTGCAGGCGCTCAAAGACAATCGCGACAGCCTGCTGTCGTTTACCGAAACACATTCTGCCGTGGCCGCCGCGTTGTTCGTCTTGGTGTATGTGGCCGTGACGGGGCTCTCGCTTCCCGG
>JANNXZ010000089.1:0-11198 GCA_031409835.1 Nitrospirota bacterium | reverse complement strand
GACATTCGCGATGTTGGGCCTGTCCTTCAAGCCCAATACGAACGACCTGCGGGATGCGCCGGCCCTGGCCATCGCGCAAGAACTCATGAAGCAGGGCGCCACAGTTCGCGCCTATGACCCCGCCGCGCTCGAAGAAGCCTGTCAGATCCTGTCGGGACTCGTCCCCTGCAAAGACGCTTATGAGGCAGCGCAGGGAGCAGACGCGTTGATCCTCATGACCGAGTGGAACCAGTTCCGAACTCTCGATTTCGACAGACTCAAAACCGCATTGCGCCAGCCCATCTTTTTCGACTTACGCAATGTCTATGAGCCAGACCGAGTCGCAGCCTTTGGCTTCCGTCACATTTCGGTGGGAAGGCCCAGCAAGGCTCCTTCCCCAGCCACGTAACAGCCACGTCATGTGAGTCGTGGCCTTCGACAGCCTTGGCCTCATCGTTGACCTTCGGCTTGTAGCCCATCCGCTCCAACACTTTCATCACTCCCCGCCTAATAACTCCTCTGCCTCAGCCTCCCGCACCGCGTGTTGCAGGAGCAATTCCATCGCCCGCGCTCTGACTCGTTCGTCCTTATCCTTCTCAAAGGCCACGATCAACGGACCGACCGCTCCTTGGGGCGCTGACTGTTCCCACGTATCCAGGGCACGGAGCCGGGCGCCAACATCCGGCGAGGCAAGTTCATTGGCCATCCAATCAGGCACAACCCGGATGTCCAGCGAATCAGAATCAGCTAGGCTAGGAGATGAGGCAGAGACCACCTGGCGACGGTCCCCGCCCGGAGGCGTCCCCATTCCTGACGCGGCGCCTGTCCCCAGTACCGAGGCCCGTGGCACGGGGCTCGCCGCCGGGGTAACCAGGGTGAATGAGTCGGTGCGCGGTGACGGACTCTGCTGCGAAACGGGTGGCGACTCGGACGGCCCGCCCACTGCCGAGCGCGACGCAGGGTTCGCCGCCCGGTCAGACGAAGCCGGTCCACAACCAGCCAGCCCGACGAGCAACACGGCAATCGTGTTAAAGACCTTGGCCGAACGGGGAGACAGCGACTCGATCCATGGCCGAGCCACGATCGGGATTCTCGTCTTTCAGGATTTGGCTGTCGTCCCCATGATGTTGTTGACGCCGATTCTTGGCGGCCAATCGGATGGAAGCGGGCTGGCGATTCTGCTCACCTTAGGGAAGTCGGTTCTTGTCGTCGCGCTCGTCATTGCAGACGCCTGGTATCTGGTTCCCAAGGTGCTGGGATATATCGTCCGCAGCCGTGAGCTGTTCTTGCTGACGATCATCGTGTCCCGTCTCGGCATCGCGTGGCTCAGCTCGCTCGGCGGTCTTTCGCTGGCGTTGGGGGCGTTTATCGCTGAGTTGGTCATTTCTGAATCGGAGTACAGCCATCAAGCCATGGCTGAAGTGCTGCCGTTCCGCGACAGTTTCAACAGTCTCTTCTTCGTGTCGATCGGCATCCTCATGGACTGGCGAGTGTTACTTGCGCATCCGTTGCCGGTGGTCGGACTCCTCGTGACGGTTCTGTTAGTGAAGTTTGTCCCGAGGCCGGGGCGGTCCTGTTGGCGGAGGTTCCCCTCCGTTCGGCGATTATGGTGGGCATCGCCTTGGCCCAGGTCGGAGAGTTCAGTTTCTTGCTGGCGCAGCAAGGGCAGGAGAGCGGTTTCTTGCGGGGCGATCCGTATCAGGTCTTTCTCGCGGTCTCGGTGCTCTCCATGATCGTGACGCCCTTTCTCATGCAGTGGTCGCCACACCTGGCCCGCCGCGTGGAAGCGTGGCAGCGGCTGCGTCATTGGCTGCCTAGCCGCACCACCGCGCACGTCCTCCAGACCGAAGGAAAGCAGATTCGGGTGAAGGATCACGTCATTATTATGGGGTATGGGTTGAATGGAAGGAATCTCGCACGCGTCCTCGGTGAGACGGAGATCCCGTATCTCGCCTTGGATCTCGACGGCGATACTGTCAGCCGCGAAGCGAAACACGGGGTGCCCATCTATTATGGCGATGGTACGAATCCGAATGTGCTGCGGCACATGAGGATTGAGGATGCGAAGGTATTGGTGGTCGCCATTTCGGACCCATTTATCACCAGGCGGGCAGTCCAGGTGGCCAAGGGACTCAACCCCACACTCCATGTTGTCGTGCGGACTCGCTATCTGCGCGAATTGGAGGAGCTGCACCAACTCGGCGCGGATGATGTGGTGCCGGAGGAATTCGAAACCTCCATCGAGATCTTTGCCTTGGTGCTCCGCACCTATAAACTGCCGCAGGCTTTTGTGACGGAAAAGGCCAACCAGATTCGCCGTGAAGGGTACGCCTTGCTTCGCCGCAGCGAATTGCCGGAACTTGCGCATCATCTTCGTGGCGGAACCGTGGCCGATGCGGCAGTCGAAACCTGCCGCATCGACGACGATTCGCCTGCGCAGGGGAAGACATTGGCTGAGATTCATCTCCGTCCACGCACCGGCGCTTCAGTGATCGCTTGGACGCATGCTGGCGTGACGCAAGCAAATCCGTTGGAGAATACTCGGTTAATGGCGGGCGATATTGTGGTGTTGCTCGGTTCGCGCGTCCAGATTCGGCAGGCGATGGGCCTCTTAGTGGAGATGGGTGCGAAATGAGTGGGGGCGCGAGACACGCGCGATTCGAAGGCTGAAGGGATGTAGGCTGAAGGCCAGAGGTCGGAGATCCGAACACTTCAGCCTTCAGCCTGCTTCACCAGTCGCGCTTTCCCCGCCAGTCTCGCCGTCAACTTCTCCAGCGAAGCGTGACCCGTTCTTTGAGCGGATGGTCTAGGGGTTGTCCGGTTTGCACCGATGCGAGGTGCGCGGCTTTCAATTTGTAGTACCACTTGGCCGGCATGTCGGCGTCGCCAAGAAACATCGTCGACGGTTTGTGTTGAAGACCCACGGCGAGGTGCTTCATCGCGCGTTCATCCTGACCGAGGAACTTGCGTGTGAGAGAGCGGAAGATGAAGTTGCCGAACGGAACCCAGTGCAGCCCGTGCCACAACGCAGAGAAATCGATCCGGCACTCCATGTCCGACACAGTCGTCGCCATCAACCTGCTGGCCACCCAGAATCTGCCGCATTGCATGAGTTCCACGCGTTGATTCGGTAATAGAAAGTCGATCGTTGTGGTCAACGGCCCGCCGTACAAGCGTTGCAACCAATGAAACGGGCCACTGTTCTTGGCTGGTTGATGGGGCACCATCCGGAACCCGTTAGGAATCGGCTCAAAGGTTTTCATCTTCTCATGTATGCGCGCGGCGCTGCGCCACCATGAGTGGACGTAGGGCCCGTGAGCTGGATCGATGAGACCGATGATGCCATCGTCCAGTGTACAGGTGTAGGTCATCGAAATATGAAACGACTGCTGAGGCTCGGATGGAAGCGGCAGGCGAGGGACAGGCGGCGGCGGAACCATGTTCCCACGTTCATCTGCAAGATAGAGCCAGATCATGCCGTCAGTCTCTTCAGCCGGATACGTGGTGACCCCGACTTTGTCGGTTTGTAGCGGCGTCCCTTCTGGTAGCGCAGGAATGTGGCGGCAGCGGCCATTCATGTCGAATTGCCATCCGTGATACGAACATTCCACTCGCTCGCCGTCGAATCGTCCGAACGACAGAGGCATTCCCCGGTGGGGGCAGAGATCCCGCATCGCAGCCAATCGTCCAGCTCTATCGCGACAGAGGACAATCGGGAAGCCCAGCATCTGTAGAGCTTGCATCGAACCCGAACGTAGCGTGGCGCTCGGTACGGCTGGGTACCAGAATCCAAGGAGCGGAGCGCTCTTGGATGGTTTAATCTCTGTGATGAGGTCGCTGTTCATGAAAAAAATGGGATGGCAGGTGACATCGGTTCGTCTGCGACTATATCCGGCGTGCTGAGTGGGGTCAAGGTCGTCGCCTTGACAAGAAAAAGAAGCGGAGACTATAGTCAAAATCCCATTGAAATCGCCAAATTCATGCGGGCCTGACAGGAAAGAGGGCGTCATGACAATCGCGCAGATGGATCCAGCGGTGACGCTGGCTAACCTACAGACCGCTAAGCCTGACAAGGTGACGATCGTGCTCTTGAGCGGCGACATGGATCGCGCGATGGCCGCGTTTATCATCGCCACCGGGGCTGCGGCCATGGGGATGCAGGTCACGGTCTTTTTCACGTTCTGGGGTCTCAATGCCATTCGCCGGAAAGGCGCGAGCAGCTCTGCCAAGGACTGGCTTCGTCAGATGTTCGGCCTGTTGAATAAAGGGGGGGCCGACAGCCTTCCCCTCTCGCGTTTCCATATGTGGGGCCTTGGCACGAAGATGATGCAAAAGGTCATGAAACAGAACCGGATGCCGGGAGTGCCTGAACTCATGGAAACAGCGCTGGACCTCGGTGTTCACTTTATTGCCTGCACGACCACCATGGGGTTGATGGGGATTACCAAAGATACGCTCATCGAGGGTATCGATCAGTTCGCAGGGGTGACCACCTATCTCGCGGAAGCCAAGCAAGGCAGCGTGAATCTCTTTATCTAGACGCGAGTGCTGTGTGCTGAGTACTGAGTGTGGCCGAACGAATTCACTTGTCTCAGCACTCAGATCTCAGCACTGAAAGAAGGAACTCTCTGATGCATGCCGATGTGAAGCTCGATACGCTGGGATACTTTTGCCCGATGCCGATTATCATGACCTTGAAGAAGATCAAGGTCATGACGTTGGGCCAGGTTCTTGAAGTCGTCTCGGACGACGAAGGCATTAAAAAGGACATGCCGGCCTGGTGCGACACGACCGGTCATCAGATGGTCGGGCTCGAAGAAGAACAGACGAAGTCGGGAACGATCTATAAAGCGTTTGTGAGAAAGACCAAGTAACCGCACAGACGGAGATTCAGCGGAGAGACAGAACGAAGCCGGAGGGATGACGATCAGACCTCCGGCTTCGTTATTTTAGTTCTTTGATGGGGCAGGACGTGGATCGAATCATCGAGTGTGTGCCGAACTTCAGTGAGGGACGAAACCAGACGACGGTACGTGCGTTGGTACGGGCCGTGGAGTCCGTGCCGGGGGTCTGGCTGCTGGACCACACGATGGACCGGGATCACCATCGCTCCGTTTTGAGCTTTGCCGGCGAACCGGACGCCGTCGCTGAAGCGGCCTTTCGCGCTATTCGCGTGGCGACCGATCTCATCGATCTTCGGAAGCACAAGGGCGTCCATCCGCGGGTGGGGGCCACGGATGTCGTGCCCTTTGTGCCGTTGCGCGGCGCGACGATGCAGGACTGTATCCATCTGGCGAAGCGGTTGGGGCAACGGGTAGGAACAGAGCTGGAGATCCCGGTATTCCTCTACGAGCAAGCGGCCCTGCACCGCGATCATGCTCCACTCGAATCAGTCCGTCGAGGAGGACTTCAAGGCCTTGCCTTTCGCATGGCCTCCGATCCGGACTGGACACCGGATTTTGGTCCCTTCCGCCTCCACAAGACGGCCGGCGCCATGGTGATCGGTGCGCGACCTCCTTTGATCGCCTTCAATGTGAACCTCCGTTCGACGGATCTCGCGCTGGCCCGATCCATCGCGAAAGATATTCGCCAATCGAACGGAGGGTTGCCCCATCTCAAAGCGATCGGCGTGGAATTAGCCAGCCGACAGATGGTTCAGGTCGCCATGAATCTCACCGATTACATCATCACGCCTCTTCATGTCGCGTTCGAAGCGGTCCGAGTCCGCGCAGCCGAAAAAGATGTGGCGGTAGCGGGAAGCGAAGTAATCGGGCTTGTGCCCCAAGCAGCGCTGGTTCAGGCCGCCGGGCATGGCTTGGCACTCGAACAGTTCGATGCAACGCAGGTGCTAGAAATGAGATTGGAGACTCGGCTATTAGGCGAGTCTGCACGACAGGCCTCGTCTCGCGAACAGGAGCCAGTTGATGTGCACGCGCAATCGCTCACGGACTTTTTAGCTGCGGTGGCCTCGGCGACTCCGATTCCGGCAGGCGGCACGGTTGCGGCTTTGGTGGGCGCCCTTGCGGCTTCGCTGGGGATCATGGGGGCGCGCCTCAGCCAGCAGCAAGGAGTGGAACATCGGCTGAGTGAAATTGATCGGCGGCTTCGTGAGCTGATGCAGGCGGATGGTAATGCCTATCAGCGATTTCTCCGGGCCGCGAAGCTCGCGAAGACAGACCGGACTCGTCCCGCCATCTTGTCATCTGCGCTCCATCTGGCGACGGAGATTCCGCTTGAAATCGCCGAACTAGCGACGGAGGCCGGAGCCCTTCTTCATGCCTGCTCGGCAGGGGTGAAGTCACGCGTTCGGTCTGATCTTACCGTTGGACTGGTGCTGGCGGTTGCCGCAGCCGATGCGAGCCGACATACGGTCGGAGAAAATATAAAAATTCAGCACAATCAACGGCTTAAATCCTCTCTTTTCGACCGGATTCAGCAAATGACAATCCGTCTTGAGGAACTCAGGGGGCTATGTTACATTACGCCCCTTAGTCGGGGTCAGGCTAGCACGAGAAAAAAACCTCTGCAGGCATTGCCTGGGAAAGCACGTAGACGGAAAGAATGGAAATCAAAGTCTTCAATAATAACGTCGAGAAAGCCCTTAAAGTTGCCAAGAAGAAGCTCGCGGGGGAAGGACTCTTCCGCGAACTGAAGCGGCGGCGGTTTTACGAAAAGCCGAGTGTCAGGAAGAAAGCCAAGGAGCGCGAGGCACAGCGGCGGCGTCAAAAGTGGTTGTCGAAGCGTAAGCCAGAGTAAGCGTCCTTCCACGGGTTCGCTCGTTCGGTTGATCGCATTCCTCCCAAGGCCTTCATATTCCTTCCTTGTCCATGCGCCAGGATCAGATCACTGCTGCGCTTCGAATTGTACAGCGCGAGATTCAGCAGTGGGAGGAGCCGGTCCTCGGCGTGGTGGCGCGCGAGACGAACCGAGATCCCTTCCGCATCCTCATATCGTGCCTCCTCAGCCTCCGGACCAAAGACAAGACGACCAGTGAAGCCAGTGCCAGGCTATTTGCGCTGGCGCATCAGCCAACCACGATGCTGACCCTTCCGCTCAGGAAGATCGAACGCGCCATCTATCCCGTCGGGTTCTATCGGACGAAAGCCAAATCTATCCATGCCATTTGCCGTCGCCTGCTGGACGTCTATGGAGGCGTAGTTCCCGACTCCATTGAGGAGCTAGTCACTCTGTCGGGGGTCGGCCGGAAAACGGCGAACTTGGTGGTAACGGTCGCGTATAGCAAGCCCGGCATCTGCGTGGATATCCATGTGCATCGAATCAGCAATCGCTGGGGCTACGTGAAGACGAAGACACCGGAAGAAACCGAGCAGGCGCTCCGCCGGAAATTGCCGGCACCGCATTGGATTACCTTCAACGATTTGCTTGTTCCGTACGGGCAGCACCTCTGCCAACCAGTCTCGCCATTCTGCAGCAAGTGCAAACTCACAGAATACTGTGATCGTGCAGGAGTGAAAAAGTCACGTTAGGGGTGAGGGTGAGGGCGCAAGATCGGCGCGCGGGATGCTCAAAAAGTCCGTCCAGCAAGGCCGCAGCGAGTGAAGACCCGGAGGCGTACCCTCTGGGGTACGTTGAGGATCTGAACGATGCGAGAACGAAGTTGGCGGGCTTTTTCAGCATCCCGCTAAATGAAGAGCTTCGTTTCCGCGTCAGAGGTCAGCGCAATAATGGCAGGGAGTCCCATCACTTCGTCAACGTTCTTTTCGACGGCGGCACTGTCCACGCCCATATATTCCAGACCGGCACTACAGGCGATCAGACGAAACTTCCCGACGTGTTTGGCATCCTGAAACATTTCCGAAATTTTCGGCACGTTCTTTTCTTTTAAGAGCCGCGCCACTTCGTCGGCGGAGGCGGCATACTCAGGGGGGAAGTCTATCTGATCGATCTTTCCCTCGGCCAGCTTCTTAATCGTCCAGAACAAGAGGATCACGATCACGTCCTTTCCCATCGCCGCGGCAGTGAGGCCAAGGGTCGCGACCTGGTGCAGCGTGTCGTAGGTGGCGTGGTGGGCGAAGATGACAAACTTGGGTTGAGCCGGCATGGTCGATAGCTACTCCTTTGTGGCGCGCGTCTTGACGCTGTTCACATAATCGATAATGGCCGCATCGACTTCGCCCGTGGTCATGGGACGGTCATGTGTTTCACTTTCATCCACAAGATACGTACCGTGCTTTTTTTCCTGCCGGAGGACCACGGAATTCTCCGGCGTCACCTCGATCAGCATGAACCACTCGCGTGCCCCCTGCGTGATGACGACCTCCTTGCCCAAGCCTTTCTTCGTAATCTCGATATGAAGATCGTCGGATGCGCAGACGGAGGAAGGAACCGTAAGGAGCCCCACACCAAGGATCGCGATCCCCAGCAAGTCATTGATCCGAGGTGTGAAGGACGACCGATGTAACATCGTAGAGCGATTATAGCCCGTCGAGAAACATGCCGTAAACCGTTGATGCCGCCTAGCCGTTGGCTTGGAGTGCCCCTAGGTCGCATGCTAGGATGCGAGGCGCATGGATGACTTACTCGCAATAGTGCAGCAATGGATTCCTGTCGATGTGCTCATCGGTCTTACCGTGGCCTCGGCCGTCGGATTTGTCGGTTCTCTGATTGCCATCCCGTTGATTCTGGTCCGTTTGCCGGCTGACTATTTTGACACGCGTACTCCCCGCCATTGGATGAAAGACCATCATCCAGCGCTGCGCATGTTGGGCTTAGCCGCCAAGAACGTCGTCGGCGTCGTGTTTCTCGTGGCCGGGTTCGCCATGCTGTTCTTGCCAGGTCAGGGCTTACTGACGATGCTGATCGGGATCTCACTCATGGATTTCCCAAGAAAGCGTGAGATCGAGGCAAAAATGGTCGGTCAGCCGACCCTGCTGGGTGTCATTAACGGCATGCGTCGTAAGTTCGATAAACCACCCCTGACACTGGCCCCTGGCCCTTAACCTCCCATGCCGACCACAGAGTCCAGCCGCAAGACGCTCTACCTAATCGATGGGAGCGCCTATATCTATCGTGCTTTCTTTGCCCTGCCGGCCCTGAATAACTCCAAAGGCCTCCAGACCAACGCCATTCTCGGTTTTACAACGACGTTGCTGAAGATTATTCGGGAGAAGAAGCCGGATGGCCTCGTCGTGGCGTTCGACGAAAAAGGTCCGACGTTGCGCCACGCGGAGTTCACGGCCTACAAAGCGCAGCGGCCGCCAATGCCGGAAGGCATGAGCGCCCAGATTCCCTACATCCATCGCGTGGTGGATGCCCTCAACATTCCTGCCGTCCGGCAAGCAGGGTATGAAGCGGACGATTTGATCGGCACGCTGGCGCATCAGGCCGAGCAGGCAGGGTTTGACGTCGTGATCGTCACCGGCGACAAGGACATGCTCCAGCTCCTGACGCCCCACGTGCGTATTTATGATCCGGTGAAAGACAGGTGGCTTGGCGAAGCGGAATGCCGCGAACGCTTTAACGTGGAGCCGGCGCGCGTGGTGGAGATCATGGGACTCATGGGCGACGCGGCGGACAATATTCCCGGCGTGAAGGGCATCGGTGAGAAAACGGCGATGAAACTGATCGCCCAGTTCGGGACGATAGAAGAACTCTTGCGCCGGGTTGAAGAGGTCACGCCGCCTCGGATCAAAGCTATGCTGATCGACCAAGCTGAAAATGCCCGCCTCAGCCGTCGGCTGGCGACCATCCAACTGGATAGCCCTGTGACATTCGATGCCGCGACGTATCACGTGAAGCCGCCGCATCAGGATCAGCTCATCGATTTGTTACGCGAGCTGGGCTTCACCACGCTCCTCAAGTCGTTTCAGCCATCATCTAAACCAGCCGAAACGAACGCGGTTGGGACAGAACTCCTTCAGGATGAACCGTCCGCACAGCGATTTGTCGAGGGATTGCCGAGGGGCGGCGCCCTCGGCCTGCAGTGCCTGCTTTCCCCTGGGCCAAGCGCGCAGGCCGATGTGCAGGGGATGGCACTGTCCACGGGAGACAAGACCGCGTTCGTCCCGCTCGACGTTCACGCCTACATGCGACCCATCATTGCGTTGCTACATGATTCCACGAGAACCAAGGTGGTTCACGACTTGAAGGCGGCATTGCTGGTGTTTCACCGCATCGGGCTGACCCTCGCAGGCCCCTACCTGGATACTATGGTGGCGGACTATCTGCTCAATCCCAACCGCCGCGATCACCAGCTTGAGACCATCGCGCTAGAAGTGCTGGACCATCGGCTTGGGACCGGGCAGAAGACCAAACCCGCGCCACTATCCCTTTTCGACGAGGATACAGGATCGCGAGAGGAGGCAGCAGAGGCCGCGTCGGTGCTGGCTAGGCTTGCCCAGCCCATGACGGACCGATTGTTGGAGCAGGGAAGCCTCGCGCTTTTCACCGACGTAGAAATGCCGCTGATACCGGTGTTGGCCGAGATCGAGCGGAACGGGTTCTTATTGGATGTTGAGAGCCTGCGCGTCCTGAGCAAAGAGTTGGAGCGGGACCTCGACAAGATCATGGAGACCATCGCCGTGGTGGCCGGCGGCGAGTTCAACATCAATTCGCCGAAGCAGCTTGCCACGGTGCTGTTCGAGAAGTTGGGACTCAAGCCGATCAGGAAAACCAAGACCGGCTACTCGACCGATGAAGACACTCTGACGCAGCTTGCCACGCAGCACGAATTGCCCGCGCAGATCGTGAACTATCGGAGCCTCAGCAAACTCAAGTCCACCTACGTGGATGCATTGCCAGAGTTGGTGAATCCGGAGACCAAACGGCTCCATACGTCGCTCAATCAGACTGTCGCTGCGACCGGACGGCTCTCTTCTACTGAGCCAAACTTGCAGAATATTCCGGTGAAGGGCGAGTACGGATTACGAATCAGAGAAGCCTTTGTCTCGCCGCCAGGCCATACCCTGCTCTGTGCCGACTACAGCCAGATCGAGCCGCGCATCCTCGCGCACCTGTCGCAAGATCCGCGCTTGCTCGCCGTGTTTGCGAAGGGCGAGGACATCCACATGGCGACGGCTATGGAGATTTTCGGCCTGCCCTCCAGCCAGATCACGCGAGACATGCGACGCGTGGCCAAGACAGTCGTCTTCGGCATTGTGTATGGGATCAGTCCGTTCGGCCTCTCGCAGAACATCGGCGTGTCGCAGGCGGACGCGAAGAAATACATCGAGACGTTCTTCGAAAAGTTTTCAGCCGTG
>JANNXZ010000088.1:0-2680 GCA_031409835.1 Nitrospirota bacterium | reverse complement strand
CGCCTCTGCGGCGAAGCGGAGTCGGCGAAAGATCTCGTTCAAGAAACCTTTCTCAATGCCTACCAAGGACTCAAAGATTTTCGCGGCGAAGCACAGGTTTCCACCTGGCTGTACACCATCGCCTCACGGGCCTGCATACGGATGCGGCGCAAGCGCAAAGGGCAACCAGAACACGAGTTGTCGATCGAGGAGTTCGTGCCCACCTCAGAGGGAGAGTTTCGCCTCCAAATCCCGATGGACGGGCTCAGCCCCGAAGAAGCGCTGCAGAACAAGGAGCTCAGGCAGGCCCTCGACCAGGCGATCGAGAAACTGCCTCAAAAGTATCGGATGGCTCTCGTGCTTCGCGATATGGAAGGGTTGAGTGCCAAAGAAGTGGGAACCATCATGGGCTTGAACGAGCGAGCCGTAAAATCGCGACTGCACCGAGCACGCTTGTTTGTGCGGCGAGAACTCAGCGCCCGCGGCATCACCCACCACGCTGCCCACACGTCTGGAGGCGTGCGCTCATGACCAAGAAAAAGACGGCAGCGCCAAAGAAACGGTCCGGACCATCGTCTCCCCGCCATACCCATGGCCAAGGCCATTGCGTGGATCTGCTCCGGCAGTTGTCTGCCTATATCGACGACGAACTCCCTTCCGACATTTGCAGGGAAATACGCCGGCATCTGGGAACCTGCCCGAATTGCGAAGTCTTCATCGCCTCCCTCCAGCACACCGTCACGCTCTGCCAACATCATCCTGTCCCACCGTTGAACTCGGCCGACCGGGCGAACATGCGCCGCGCGATTCTCGATGGGGCCAACGCACGGTGAAACGGTCTATCGGGTTCATATGTCTGGCCCTGTTACTCACAACTCCCACAAAGAGCCTATCCGACATTGGCCTTTCTGCTGTCACGAACGGCGAGGTTGAACAGACTCCTCGCACACTCCCAGCCGAGGCCGAGGTGGAGTCGATCACCGTGGAGATCCGCTCGCGAATGTTCATCCCACAGCAAGTCCACTTACATCATGACCGCAAGACCGTGCTCCGGTTTCGCAGCTACGACACGGAACTCCATACCGTGGTCGCCAAGAAGCTCTTCCTCGACACCGACCTCAACGTGGGGGGCAACGGAGCCACAGAATTCGGTCCAGACGGACTCAAGCGGGTGATCATACCGGCTGAAGGCCTGATTGAGTTTCAATTCACACCGGCACGTACCGGAACCTTCTCGTACCTCTGCGACATGCCAGGTCATAACATGCAAGCCGTGATCGTGGTTGAATAGCCATGGAGACAGATCGTCCTCTTCGTGTGTCGTTCGGAGTAGAGTTGCTGGTTTCTAGTTTCAGGTTTCAGGTTGTCATCCTCTGATAACTTGAAACTCGAAACTGGAAACTTGTAACCTGAAACGACAGTACCGCCATCTTCTCGTCCCTTATATTAGGAGTCTGTCCGACATGATACGCATGCAGATTCTCCAACGTAGCCGACTCACGATCGTATTCTTCACCGGAATTCTGTCGATTATCACTGCGATGAGCTTGATCGAGGCCTCATCGGCATCAGCCGCTGCCGCTGTGAAGAAGTCGAAGCAAGTCGTCACCTCTGCTGAAGCGACAGCTCAGCGTTACGCCGAAGCGATGGGGGCGGGAAACAAGGTGGGTGTTGGCCAGCTCGACTTCGCCTGTCAGTACCCCCTCGTGGCTGCAGTCCCCCGTGGCATCAAGACCTATCCGACCGACTCCGACCCAGTCTACGACTCCTGCTGGCAGCGCCTACGAGAAGTCCATGCCCCCACCCTCGCCAGAACCGATGTCGGCATGGAGGTCTTGTGGCCCAGCAATGGAGAACTGGTTTTTTTCAGTGAAGACCTGAACCGCTATCCCGCCTCGGCCTTCGTGACCGACTTGTTGGGTCTGACGCCACCGGGAACCGGCTTCACCGTTCACATTGTTGAAAGTACGCCGCTCCCTTCGGCCTCGTTCCGCCTTCGACCGAATGGCCCGATCGTGGCGGCGCCGACCACCTTGGTAAAATTGTCCATCAGTTACCAAGATCCCCTGACCGCTCCATTGACCTACGCAGCCGGTTCGGTCAAGTGGACGACAACGATTAAGCGGACCAGGCGCGCGCTAAAAGAAATCACCGTTCAATGGGTTGTCCTCTCCGGGCTGAAGAAGCACGGCTTCGCAGGCGACCAGGCAGTTGTGAACCTTCCCGTCACAAGTGGCTCCATCTTCGGCAGCGGCAGGCAGGAACAGATTCCGTTTGCCACGGAAACCAGCCATGCCCTGCCCAACTCGCTGATCTGGTGGGGGCCGACAGACAGCCCGGGGCTCTTGACCGCCGCGGCAGCTCGCGCCGCCACCTTTCCTGAGCTGCGTGACCGCGTCGCCCTGTTGAACCGTGTGCTCATCATCGATCCCCATCAGGTTGATGCCCTCACGGTACTGAGCCAACACCTCTATGCCGTCATCCTGCGCGAAGCCATACCCTTCCACAAACTCACGGTGAAAGATCCGGCGCTTGACCTGGTCGTGAACGAACATTTTTGGAACATCTACTCCCAATCAGTGCGAGTGGACCTGTCGCTGGGGATGGAGATGGGTGGGTTCGACAAACCGACAACCGCCGACTATCTATACCGTATGCTCTCAGCCATGCAAACCTTGGCCACCGTACGGCCGAAACAACT
>JANNXZ010000087.1:0-2301 GCA_031409835.1 Nitrospirota bacterium | reverse complement strand
CGGACTTCCGGATTCATCGTCGTTTCCCAGAGCTGATTCGGGTTCATTTCGCCGAGACCTTTGTAACGCTGGATACCGAGCCCGTGCTTGCCCTTGTCGAGGATCGCCTTGACCAACTCAACCGTCGCGGGCTGGAGCTGTTCCTGACCGTCGGTTTTGATCTTGTACGGCGCACGCCCCAAGCCGATCGCCGACGGTGAGAGCTTCTGCAGCTCGCGGAATTCGGCAGAGCCGACTAGCACGTGCGTCACGTCAAAACTATAGGTGGCCCCGTTGGCAAGTAGGCGACATGTAATTTTGTTCGATTGATGTTCCTCGTCCTCGACGATATCCAACGTCGGTGTGAGCTTAGGATAAACCACCGCGAGAGTTTTCTTCACGTTGGCCACGATCTTCTTGAGCGCCGCATGATCCTTGAGGAGCTCGCGATCGAGTCCCGGCTCATCCACAAACGCTCGCACCATGCTGGCCTCGTGCGGTTTCTTATTGAGCCGGCCGAGCAAGGTCTCGAAGGCGATCAGCTTCTTCAGAATGGGCAGGAGCCGGCGTCCCGTGACATACCCTTGGGTTCCGTCCATGTACACTTCGACTTCCTCGACGGCAATATCGGCCAGGTGCTCGTTCAATGCCATTTCATCTTTGAGATACCGTTCCGTCTTGCCCTTCTTCACTTTGAAGAGCGGCGGCTGCGCAATATAGATGTACCCTCGCTCGAGCAGCTCCGGCATCTGCCGGAAGAAGAAGGTGAGGAGCAGGGTCCGGATATGGCTGCCGTCCACATCGGCGTCCGTCATGAGGATGATCTTATGATATCGGGCCTTGCTGATGTCGAACGAGTCTTTGTCGGGCTTTTCGCTCTCTTCGCGTTTGCGCCCGATGCCGGTGCCGAGCGCCATAATCAACGTTCGAATCTCGTCGCTGGAAAGCATTTTGTCGAAACGCGCCTTCTCGACATTGAGAATCTTGCCCTTGAGCGGCAGGATCGCCTGAAACTTGCGGTCTCGTCCCTGCTTGGCGGAGCCGCCGGCCGAATCGCCCTCGACGATGTACAGCTCGCTCAAGGCCGGATCTTTCTCCGCGCAATCTGCGAGCTTGCCTGGCAGCGAACCCCCGTCGAGCGCGCTCTTGCGCCGGATGAGTTCTTTCGCTTTTCGCGCCGCTTCACGGGCGCGCGCCGCATCGATCGCTTTCCCGATGACCTTTCTGGCCACCGGCGGATTCTCTTCGAAATAGGTTCCGAGCGCCTCGTTGACCGCGGACTCGACAAGGCCCTTCACCTCGCTATTGCCCAACTTGGCTTTCGTCTGTCCTTCGAACTGAGGGTTCCGGACCTTGACGCTGACGACAGCGGTGAGCCCTTCACGGACGTCGTCGCCGGTGAGCGATTCGGTATCTTTCTTGAGCAGGTCGTTGGCGTTCGCGTAGCTGTTAATCGTGCGGGTCAGCGCAGCCTTGAACCCCACCAAGTGCGTGCCGCCTTCCTTGGTATTGATGTTGTTCGCAAAGGAAAATAGGTTTTCGGCGTAGCTGTCGTTGTACTGAAGCGCGACCTCCAGCACCATGTCCGACTTCTCAACCTGCACGTAAATCGGCTTGTGCAGCGGCGTCTTGGCTTCGTTCAGATGCTCGACGAACGACACGATTCCGCCCTTGTACTTGAATATTTGTTCTTTGACCGGTTCTTTCCGCTCATCTTTCAGTGTGATCTCGAGTCCCTTATTCAAAAAGGCGAGTTCGCGCAGCCGCTGCGCCAACACGTCGAAACTGAAGTCGAGTGTTTCGAAGATCTGCCCATCGGACTTGAACGTGACCATGGTGCCACGGCGCTTGGTTTTCCCTGTCACTTTGAGCGGGGCCGTCGACTTGCCACGCTCGTAGCGCTGCTCGAACACCTGTCCGTCCTGCCAAATCTCCAGCTCGAGCCATTCGGAGAGGGCATTGACCACCGAAATCCCGACGCCATGGAGCCCGCCGGACACCGTATAGGCGCCCTGTTCGAACTTGCCTCCTGCGTGCAAGACCGTCAGCGCCACTTCGGCTGCAGACTTCTTTTGTGTGGAGTGTATCCCGGTGGGAATGCCGCGGCCGTTATCCACGACCGTGACGCTGTTGTCGATGTGAATCGTCACCTCGATCGTCTCACCGAATCCCGCCATATGCTCATCGACACTGTTGTCGACGACTTCATAGACAAGGTGATGGAGCCCGTCCACGCCCGTGCTGCCGATATACATGGCCGGACGCTTCCGCACGGCGTCCAACCCTTCCAATACTTTGATTTGATCCGCACCGTAGCTGTCG
>JANNXZ010000086.1:0-3024 GCA_031409835.1 Nitrospirota bacterium | reverse complement strand
TGTGCGGCAAAACTATGCAAGGTGCCGATCTGGGATTTTTCCATCTGCTCAAGCGCCGTCCTTGCCCGTTCGACTACTTGTTCAGCCGAAATATGGTACCGGGTCTGGAAGGTGGCGTTCAGGTCATCTGCCTGCTCGGTCAGGCGAAGGAGCTGCGCGCGGAGCCGCTGCTTCATTTCTGTTGCGGCTTTATTGGTGAAAGTGAGTGCCACAATCTCCGTAATGGCCAACGGGTTTGGCTCTCTCAGGATGAGATTGAGGATGCGGTTGACGAGAATCGTGGTCTTGCCGGTCCCGGCTCCCGCGATCACCACGACATTGCGGTCCCAGGTGGTTTCCGCCAACATCCGATCCTGAGAGTCTGCAAGAGTCAGTAATTCACTCATCGCTTACTTTTTGCTTTCTCAACTTGCGTAAGACTCGGGCCTGGGGCGATCGATACGAGCGCCACCAGGCCATAGCATCGTGGCGTCGGCAGGCGCCTGAGAATTCGCAATAATCGCAATAGCCATCTGGAAGAATAAAAAACTCTCTGCGCTCGATGCCTTGAACCAGTGTGGAGAGCGTCTGTCGAATCATGTCACCGATGTGGCCGGTCCAGAGACCCGCGTCGAACATTGAGCGAGAGACAGGCGGCTCCCACTGCGGAGCCAGGAACAGCAATTGGACCTCGGTCACTACAGGAAATGACGGCAGCGTCATGCGGGCATAGAGCGGTGGTTGCAGACGAAATCCTCGCACGGCCGACAAGGCAAGGTTGCGATCCACGGCCGTGATTTCATTCCCCTGCTTAAATTTATAGTCCACGATACGGAGCGCCGGAGGCTCAGCGCGATAATCGACACGGTCCAAGGCGCCATGGATCTTCAATGAACCCGATGATGCACCGGACTCCAGCGAGACGATGCCTTGGGCCACAGCCTCAAACGCAACAGGACGGAATCCGCTTGTGAGATATTCCTCCTGGTCAGAAGAGACGGCAGCCGCGACCAACTCTGTCACCTGCTCGCGAGCCAACGTCCAGAGCAGGGCGTGCCCCGTCCCCTGGCTTGCAGCATGAGCGGCAAACGTATCGGTCACTGCCGCATACACCGTGGAGTGCGCCGTGGCTTCGGTCAGCGGGTCATCCGGCCACTGGAGCAGCACCAACCGTTCGTAGCTCAACCGAAGCGATTCATGAACGAGGGTTCCGATTATTAAGGGAGGGAGGAGGTCGTGATGGAGCCGTCGCACCGGCTCCAACCGAAGAACTTTTTCTGCGAAGTACTGGAAGGGACAGGTCGCATAGCGCTCCAATGCTGTCGGCGAGAAACTCCGTTCCGTGGCAGCCTGTAAAGCAGGCGCCTGTGCTCCAACCATGCCATCGAACGGGCCAAGCTCGGGAGATTCTCGCTCGATTGTTGTCAGGGTGGCGAGGCCCTGCTCAAAGAGGGGCCGGTCACGCCCCATCGCATCAAGTAGAGGGAACGCATCGTGGCCCTGCAACAGGCAACCCAAGGCCAATTCCTCTGCCGGTAACAGATCTTGAATCGAGGGCTGTTCGCTGATCCGTTGGGTCAGTCGTCGAGGAATCGTCGTTTCCGGCTTCCCGACGAATCGTGGATCGCGCATCGCCATGGCGATGAAGCTGGACGGCGCCATGACTCGCCCTGTTTCGTCGGCTCGCTGATACGAGAGATACAGTCGATTGGTTGCCGAGCGGCTGAGGAGTTCGAATAATAATACTTCCTCTTCATGCCCAGCTAGCTTCGCGTCGATCTTGTAGCCCAGCGTCGATTCCAGTACGACACGTTGACGGTCACGGAGAAATGGGTCTTCCCGTACATATCGCGGAAAGACCTTTTCGTTCATGCCAAGCACAAAGAGTGCTCGAACCGTCCTGCCGCGGGCCGTCATGGCATCCAACACCTGAACGCCCTGATGCCGCCCCTCTTCGATTGGCATGCTGGTCTCATCTAGAATCTGGCGGAACAAATCTGCCCATTCGTCCCAAGTCAGATCTCCACCAAGCGGGTCGAGTTGCTGCAGGCGGGCCAGAGCGGACCGGACCAGTGAGCCGACCTTGGTGAAATCGGTCGGTTCGAGTGATTCGCTCGATGGGATGTCGAACAGATCAGGCACAGGAACATGAGATTTCACCAGTACGAGAAACGCATCGGTCATGGCCCCCATCGATCCTTGCGCAGGGAGAGCCTGGCAATCGTGAATCAATTGCGACACGATCTCCCACAAGCATCTGAGCTGAGTTGCCTCGCACGCCCTATCTATTGTCTGACCATCTTCGTCAGGCTCCGCATCTGCATCGCGAAGAATTGACGAACTGGCCGGCTCTGCCAGACGCCGCCATTCTGCTTCTCCTTTCGTAATACCCAAGGTATAGACGAGGGAGCGCCAGAGATCGGGGCGAAGATCGGTTCTGGTGGAGCCGTCGCCCAGGGTACGATAGAACGGCGACGTGACCACATCCAGCATGGCCGCACGATCGAAATCGTTCAGTGGGAGCGACGCGAGGCGCAAGAGGGTTTTGACCAGGGGTTCACGCGACAGCGGACGACCGGCCGTTGACGTGAACGGCACCAGATGATGATCGAACACCGATTGCAGCCGAGCCTGGTAGGGCTCTAGCGTACGGGCCACCACTCCAATCTCATCCAACTGATAGCCGTTCACCTCAACCAGAGTCAGGATTTCACGGCAGACTGTCGACAACTCCTCCTCAACCCCGATCATGTTCGTGACGGAGAGTTCGACTGGTAACGTCGTTGCGGTTCCCTCCCCTTCCCTACTCCGATCCTCGTGGGTGTCTGCTATTGGGAGAAGATGGCGCTCGAAAAATTGGCGGGCAAAGAAGAAGGCCGGGCGGTCTTCTAACGGAAAGTACAATGTGGCCGGGGTCACGCGGATCACCGATTCAAAAAACGAGAGTTGGACCTGTGAGAGGTCGTAGAAACCATAATAGAACAGGCGTTGCAACCCGCTCAGGAATGAAGAACGTGAGAGATCTCTGCACAGTGAGGCAGCCAG
>JANNXZ010000085.1:0-3303 GCA_031409835.1 Nitrospirota bacterium | reverse complement strand
TATACGAAATCTCCAACCACAGTAGTCTATGAGATATTCCGCGATGTCCGCCGGATCGGCAGCAGTCCTGAGATGCAGCAAATCGTCATCGGTGCCCACCCCTCGGTCGTCGGGCTGCTGCAAGATGAAGAGCGCCAAGGTTTGGAGGCCGTGGAGCGCGAGTGTGCCGCGAAAATCATTGTCATGCCGGATGAGCAGTTGCATCTCGAGCAGTACGACCTCGCGGTCCTCTGAAAATTATGGCTCTCGTGCGACAAGACGTATGCAATCGTTCAGCCAGTCTGTAGGTGTGGATTCCTCTGCTGAGATCGCGGGTCCTGCCTCCGTTCAACCCATGACAAGACAGGTGTTAGAGTCATGGCTTCGCCTGCAGGCGATCGATGGAGTGGGAGATCTGACGGTGCTTCGGTTAGTGCGCGCCTGGCATTCTCCCGATGCCGTCCTGCATGCTTCCCGTGATGAGTTGATTCAAAGGGGATGCAGTTCGCAGTTGGCGGATGCGATACGACGCGGACCTGATCGTTCCGCCTGCCGGAGCATCGAACGGGAACTGATGGCGGTCGAACGTGAGCGCGTTGAAGTCCGTAGTCTCTTGGATCCTGCGTATCCCGCGCGGCTGAAGATGATTACGGACCCTCCGCCGCTCCTGTACATCACAGGTACATTGACTGAGCAGGATGAACTGGCAGTGGCCATCGTGGGCGCCCGGCGTGCGACGCCAGCCGGACGTGCCATGACAGAAGAGTTGAGCCGTGATTTAGCTGAAGCAGGTATGACGGTGGTGAGTGGGCTGGCGCGCGGGGTCGATGCGGCGGCTCATCGAGGCGCGCTCGCCGCGCAGGGGCGCACCATTGCGGTGCTGGGCTGCGGGATCGATCGGACCTATCCGCCGGAACATGAACGATTGCGCCGGCAGATTGAGGAGCAGGGGGCGGTTGTATCCGAGGTGCCGATGGGTGCGCCGCCCCACAGTCATCATTTTCCTCGACGAAATCGCATCATCAGCGGGTTGTCGCTGGGTGTAATCGTGACAGAGGCGGCCATCAACAGCGGATCGCTAATTACCGCGAAGTTGGCCGCTGAGCAGGGCCGAGAGGTGTTTGCCGTTCCTGGTTTTGTGAAAGAAGATACCAGCCGCGGGACAAATGCATTGCTCAAAGAGGGTGCGGCTTTGATCGAACGCGCGCAAGATGTCATCGATGCGATCCTGCCGCAGTTGGAACCGGCGTTGCGCCTGCGTGTGCAGCCTTCTCGGGAGAAGCACGAACGCGGTGATCAGTTGGGCAAAGAGGAACAACAAGTGTATGACGCCCTGTCGTATGACCCGTTCACCGTGGACGACGTGATTGTTGCCACAGGGTTGTCGGTACCCAGTGTGATGGCGGCGCTCTTATCTCTGGAGCTTCGACAGCGAGTTAGACTGCTGCCGGGGCAACGCTACCTTCGGGCGTAATCGTCGAACAGTTGCACAGATGTGTATTATTTGATACGGATGAGTGGGCAATCCTTCTAGCGAACCGGAGTTTTCATGGCCAAGGCACTTATTATTGTCGAGTCCCCGACGAAAGCACGCACCATCAGTAAGTATCTTGGGCGTGGCTATACCGTCATGGCCTCGGTTGGGCATATTAAGGATCTCCCCACCAGTAAGCTTGGCGTTGATCTGGAGCACGATTTCGAGCCGCAATATGTGACGATCAAGGGAAAATCGAAGATTCTGGCGGAGATTAAGAAAAAGGCAGAAGAGGTCGACAAGGTGTTTCTCGCGCCGGACCCTGACCGAGAAGGTGAAGCTATCGCGTGGCACCTTGAGCAGGAATTGCTCGGTAAATCCAAATCCAAGTCCAAGAAAAAGACCGAAGGCAAGGTGTTCCGGGTACTGTTTAACGAAATCACGGAATCGGCCATCAAGCGCGCGCTGCAGTCGCCGGGACAGGTCGATATGAAATTGGTGAATGCGCAGCAGGCTCGCCGGGTGCTTGATCGGATTGTGGGCTATCAAGGCAGTCAGCTGTTGTGGACCAAGGTGCGCCGTGGACTCAGCATGGGCCGGGTTCAGTCCGTGGCGATGCGACTGATTTGCGAACGTGAACAGGAACGTGAGGCGTTTCGAGCGGAAGAATACTGGTCGGTTGCGGTGATGTTGTCCGGGAGCAACCCCCCTCCGTTCGAAGCCAAACTGCACAGTATCAACGGGCAGGATGCATCGATTGCGACCGAAACCGATGCCCAGCGTATTGTCTCGGCTGTTCAAGGGAAAGAGTTTGTCGTTGACTCGATTGAACGAAAAGAAAAGAAACGGAATCCTGTCGCGCCGTTCATCACCAGCCGACTCCAACAGGAAGCCGCGCGCAAGCTGCATTTCTCATCAAAGAAAACCATGACCCTGGCGCAAAAGTTGTACGAGGGGATCGAAATCGGAGCGGAAGGTCAGACCGGCCTCATTACCTATATGAGGACGGATTCCCCACGCATTTCGGACGAGGCGATGGTGGAGGTGCGTCAGGTCATCCAGGAACGGTTTGGCGCAGAATATTTGCCTGACAAGGCGAACGTGTACAAGACGCAGAAAGCGGCTCAAGAAGCCCACGAGGCGATTCGCCCCACGGCGGCGGCGCGCGACCCTGAGTCCATCAGGCAGTACTTAGAACCGGATGTCTATAAGCTGTACCAGTTGATCTGGAACCGGTTTATCGCGTCGCAGATGGTCCCTGCGATCCTCGACGTGACTCGCGTGGAGTCGAGTCCCGTCAAGACGAGCGAGAAATTTCTTTTCCGTACAACTGGCACGGTGGTGAAGTTTCCCGGCCATACGATTGTCTACATGGAGGGTGTCGATAAGGAGCTCTTTGCGCAAAAGCAAAAGGGCGAACAGGACGTCGAGGATGAGGCCGAGCGCCAACTCCCTTTGCTCAGCGAGGGAGAGCGACTGCAGCTCGTGCCCCAGGAGGGGCAGACGGTTCCCGGCGTGCTCTCGAAACAGCACTTCACCCAGCCCCCGCCTCGGTATAACGAGGCCTTGCTGATCAAGGAATTGGAAGAAAAAGGCATCGGCCGACCCTCCACCTATTCGAGTATCATTTCAACGATTCAGGATCGCAAATATGCCGAGAAGGTGGATGGGCGATTCGGTCCCACTGAAACAGGGCGGACCGTGAATGATTTCCTGATGAAGGGATTCCCGGACTTGATCAACGTCGACTTCACCTCGCACATGGAAGAGGAGTTGGACGAAGTCGAAGCAGGCAACAAGCCCTGGGTGACGGCGGTGCGCGAGTTTTACGGGACCTTCGCAACGGACCT
>JANNXZ010000084.1:0-7858 GCA_031409835.1 Nitrospirota bacterium | reverse complement strand
ATGAGGGGCGCGGCCGAGGATAAGGAGAGCGAGGTCTTGCTTGGACTCAAATCTTTGGCGTTGGCCCAAACGGCGATGCGCGACACGTTGCTCAGAATGAAAGAGCGCTGCGATCCCTACGTGTACTACAACCGCGTGCGGCCCTACATCCACGGCTGGAAAAACAGCCCTTCCTTACCGAACGGGCTCACCTACGAGGGCGTGGAGTCCTATGCCGGCCAGCCGCAACAATTCAGGGGCGAGACCGGGGCGCAAAGTTCTATTGTACCCTGTCTCGATGCCGGGCTCGGAATCGCCCATGCGCCAGACCCACTCACCGTCTACCTCCAAGAAATGCGGGACTACATGCCTCCGCGCCACCGTGCATTTCTGCAAGCGTTGGAGCACGCCACCGATGATCTTGGCCGTCCGTTGCTCGCCGGCTATGTCCGCGATCGAAAATCACGCACCCCCGATCTTTGGGCTGCCTATTGCGCCTGTGTCGATCTCCTCGCACAGTTTCGAGAGATCCACATCAGCTACGCCGACAGCTACATTCACCGTCAGCATCAATCCCACGCCAGCAATCCCACAGCCGTGGGAACCGGCGGCACACCCTTCATGCCGTACCTCCAAAAGCACCTGGATGAAACGAAGCAGACAATCGTCGAGTAGGGCAACACCACCTGGGCAGTCGTTGACTAAGCTTCCCCTGCGGCGTATCGTTTCCCTCAACTCAAAAAGGAGGCCACAATGGCGATCATGTGTTCCCTAGCAGTCTGCAAGGCACAGGTGGGAATGTGCGGGCATGAGAAGGCGATGCTCAGCGTGGCACTGCTCGCGGCTATCGGATTTGGCGCCTACTTTCTCATCAGCTGACCGAAGGGGTTGGTTTACTTGGAGAGCCGCCTCGCAGGATGCTTAAAAAGGCCGGACTTCTCACCCGCCCACCCCAAGCTGCCAAGACAGCTTGTTCTTCAAGTGGAGTATGTTGAGGATTATTGCGAGCTGAGAACGACGCTGGCGGACTTTTTCAGCAACCTTCGCTAGCGGGAGTTGACCATCGGAAGTTCGCGTGACCCTTCTGCTTCTTGCTGAATACGTAACCGTTCCAGCCGGGACTCCTCCATCACGCTGTGGAGCATGTCATCCGTCATCTGGGTCAGCTCTGCTGCCGCGTCTTTCATCTCGCCATGCTCGACGGCACGGGATAGCACTTCAGCCTTCGTGGCACCTTTCTTTTGGCCCAGAAACGGCTTGATGATAATGTAGGCCACATCCCGCGCAGGCATGAAGCGGAGAAACCGCCGTAGCAGCCGGAACGTCTGGATGGGATAGTGCAGAATCTTGTAGATGAACAGACGTTTGAGCCCTTGACGGCGAACCTCATTAATCACTTCTCCTGGCAAGCAGGTCGGATCGATCGTGGAACATTTGAAATACTTGTACCAATCCGTAGTTTCGCTGACTAACCCACGCTTCACATATTCTTGCCAGAGCGGAGTCCCTCGATACACACAGAGTCGATTGAAACCGAACGTGTCGAGCGGCAGCTTGGAAGCCAGATCGAACGTCGCGTTCATATCTTCGACCGTTTCATCGGGGTTGCCCACGGTGAAGAAGCCGTGCACGATCTCGATGCCGGCCTGCTTGGCGTTCTTGACGGCGGTGGCCACTTCTTCCAATGTCTGTTCCTTCTTGAGGCGATCGAGGATTTTCTGACTCCCGCTTTCAATCCCGAACATGACTGTCCGGCAGTGGGCCTTGGCCATGGCAGGAAACAAATGCTGGGCCACCGAGTCTACGCGCCCTTCAATGCCCCATTGGATCGAGAGCTTCGCGTCCATCACGCCTTGGCAAATCGCCTCAATCCGCTTGGGTTGCAGCAGAAAATGGTCGTCGACAAAATAGACAGACCCGTAGCCGCATTCTTCGAGGTACTTGAGTTCACTCACCACATGCTGAGCGCTCCGCGCGCGCCACTTGCCTTCGTTGAAGATCGGAATGTCGCAGAACACGCAGGGCCACGGGCAGCCGCGTGAAGTTTGCATCGTTGTGAACCGCTCCATCGAGAGCACCGCAGGCACGTCGAGCGGCATCGACTCGATAAAGTCGAGCGGAAGGCCTTCGCGATCAGGGAAGGGCCACTGATCGAGATGGCGCTCCATCGGCCGGCCGGCATTTTGCACGACCTTGCCATCTTTAGCCCAGGTCAGCCCGGCCACACCGGACGGATCGTCGAACCGTTCGAGCAGGTCGAGGAGCAACTGTTCGCCGTCTCCCTTGCAGATGAAATCCACTTCAGGGCACTGCAACTTGACCAACGCAGCGTTCAAACTCGCAAACACGCCTCCAAATGCCAGCTTGACCTTCGAGTTACCGGCGCGAATCTGACGGGCCAGAATCTTCGCGTAGGGGTAGCTGGTGGTACTGAGGAAACTGAGTCCGACCAGTGCCGGCTGTTGCCGATTGATTTCATCGAGGATGACTTCGTTCGGCGTATCGGGGTTCGCCTGATCGAACATCACGCACTCATGGCCGGCCTGTTTCAGTACCGACGAGAGGGACATGATACCGATGGGAGGAAAGCCCATGACCCGGATACGGCCGTTTTTCGCGCGTGTTTTAGCTGGGAGGGCGTAAAACTGTGGGTCGCGAACGTGGATGAGAAATACCCGCATGAGGTTACCCTAACACGAATGATATGGCCGAAGTAGGGAAATAACTTAGCTCACGGGAGAGAGGAGCAAACAGGCCGAACCTAAACGAGAGACGCGAGACGAGGCGGGAATCCAGTCGGTCCATGTCACGCCTTTCGCGCATGTCTCGCGCTTCACGCGGCGAGATTCTTTCTTACCGCCCGAGCGCAACCTTCACTGCATTGCCAATCTCAGCCGGATTCTTCACCACACGGACACCAGCTGCTTCGAGCGCCTTCATCTTCTCCGTCGCTGTGCCCTTCCCTCCTGAAATGATAGCTCCGGCATGGCCCATGCGGCGGCCCGGAGGGGCCGTGATTCCAGCGATGAAGCTGACGACCGGCTTCTTCACATTCTTCTTGATGAACTCAGCGGCTTTTTCCTCCGCATCGCCGCCGATCTCGCCAATCATCACGATCGCCTGAGTCTCGGAATCTTTTTCGAACAATGCCAGCACATCGACGAAACCTGTTCCGTTGACCGGATCTCCGCCGATCCCGACGCACGTCGTTTCACCCAATCCCATTGATGTGAGCTGATATACCGCTTCGTACGTGAGGGTCCCACTACGCGACACGACGCCCACAATCCCCTTCTTATGGATAAAACCAGGCATGATGCCGATCTTCGCTTCATCGACAGTGATGACGCCAGGACAGTTGGGTCCGATCAATCGGACATCTTTCCCCCGGAGTGCGCGCTTGACCTTGACCATGTCGTTCACTGGAATGCCTTCGGTAATGCAAATGATCAACTTGATGTCGGCTTCAGCAGCTTCCAAAATCGCATCGGCGCAAAACGGCGGGGGCACAAAGATCAGCGAGGTGTCGCATTGAGCCTTCTTCACGGCATCACGCACCGTATTAAAAACCGGAATCCCTTCGACTTCCTGCCCCGCCTTGCCCGGCGTCACACCAGCGACAACCTGTGTCCCATAAGCCTTGCACTGCGTGGCATGGAACGAGCCTTCCTTGCCCGTAATCCCCTGCACCACCACCCGCGTATGCTTATTAACGAGAATGCTCACAATTCCCTCTTCTTTCTTTCACTCATGCCCTCATGGCTGGAAAAGTTCCCCAAGGGAGCGACAGGGTTGAGGCCCTGACTGCGACCGTCGAGCGAGCACTGTTTCACCGTGCGCGCCCCCACTCTTCACGCCGCTTTTCCAGTCAACTTCACAATTTTTTGCGCCGCTTCCCACAAATCGTTGGCCACTTCCAGCTTCAGGCCCGACTCCGCCAACAACTTGCGACCTTCGTCTGCATTCGTCCCCTGAAGTCTGACGACCAACGGCACGTTGATCTTCACTTCTTTGGCCGCTTCGATGACGCCATGAGCAATCCGCTCGCAACGAACGATGCCACCGAAGATGTTGATAAAGATGCCCTTCACGTTCGGATCTTTCAGCAGAATCCGGAAGCCGGCTGCCACCGTTTCTTTCGTCGCGCCGCCGCCTACATCCAGGAAGTTCGCCGGCTCGCTGCCCGCCAGCTTGATGACATCCATCGTCGCCATGGCCAGGCCTGCACCGTTGACCATGCAGGCGATGTTCCCGTCGAGCTTGATGTAGTTCAGATTGTTTTCTCCCGCTTCGATCTCGAGTGGATCTTCTTCATGAAGGTCGCGCATCTGCTGTATATCGGCATGCCTAAACAACGCGCTGTCGTCGAACGAGACCTTGCCATCCAATGCAATGAGTTTCTTGTCGCCAGTGATGACCAGCGGGTTGATCTCCACCATCGCCGCATTCTTCTCCATGAATAGGCGATAGAGGTTTCCCAGCATCTGAATGAAAGGATTCACGACGGCTGGTTCTAAGGCAGGAAGCCCGAGCGCGAAGGCAACGTTTCGCCCGTTGTACGATTGAAATCCGACAGCCGGGTCGATCGCTTCCCGGATGATCTTCTCCGGCGTATTCGCGGCGACAACTTCGATCTCCATCCCACCCTCGGTGCTTGCGATAAAGACAGGCCATCCGCTATCCCGATCGACGAGGAGGCTCACATACAATTCCTTGGCAATCGCGGCCCCTTCTTCAATCAGCAACCGCCGCACTTCCCGCCCCTTGGGACCGGTTTGGTGGGTGATGAGGGGCTTGCCGATCAGCTCCTTGACCAGACCGGGAACAGCCGCCTTGTCCTTCGTAATTTTGACGCCACCGGCCTTGCCGCGGCCACCTGCGTGAATCTGTGCCTTGACAACAAACACGGGGGTATTCAGTTCTGCGGCCCATGCCGCTCCCGCCTCAGGCGAGGTAATCTCTCTTCCTCGCGGAACCGGAACTCCAAATTGCCCGAACAACTGCTTCGCCTGAAACTCATGAATGTTCATCTACATCCTCTCAGGTTAAGGTTTAGGTTAAGGGGAAGAGTCCGTTGAGTTATGCTCAACCTTGACCTGAACCTCAGCCTATTCTTTCCTCGTATACGCCGGCAGGATCATGGGTGACACAATTCCGTTCGAACTGCCGTGCTTCTTGGCCTCGGCGCGGAATCCCTTCAGATGCCCGACCGTCAACTTTCCTTGCGGCATGGCGGCGGCGCGAGCCGCTGCCGTCAGCCCGGATCGTTTTCCAAAGACCATCAGGTCGAGCAGCGAGTTGCCCATCAATCGATTTCGTCCGTGCAATCCGCCTGACGCCTCGCCCGCGACGAAGAGATTGTGCACATTGGTTTCTGAATTGGTGTCGATCTTCACGCCGCCGTTCTGATAGTGCAGCGTCGGGTAGATCAACACGGGGTCTTTGCTGATATCGATACCGAATCGTTCGAACTGCATCATCATCGCGGGGAAATGCTTCTCCACGGTGCCGGGACCATGTTCGGCATCGAGCAGCGGGGTATCGAGCCAGACGCCGATGCGCCCGGACATCGTGCGGATGCCGCGCCCCTCTTCACACTCCCGGATAATCGAAGAGGACACGACATCGCGGGTGTCCAATTCGTTCACGAACCGCTCGCCCTTCGCATTGACCAAATGTCCGCCTTCGGATCGGATACCCTCTGTCACCAACGCCCCGATGAGCTGTTCGGGATAGACCGCGCCGGACGGGTGATACTGGAACGTATCGATGTGCATGAGTTTGGCGCCCATGCGATAGGCCAAACAGAGCCCGTCACCGGTGGCGCCGTAGTGATTGCTGGTCGGGAATCCCTGAATGTGGAGCCTGCCGATCCCGCCGGTCGCTAGAATCACTGACTTGGCTGCCACAACGACATGGCGATGATTGTCGAGGTCTTTGAAAATGGCGCCGGTGCAGTTCCCCTTCTCATCGCTCGTCAATTCGATCGCAGCGCAGAACTCAAGTAACTGAATGTTCTGATTCAGCACTTCGTCCTTGAGCACCCGCATGATTTCAAGGCCTGTATAGTCTGAACAGGTCAGGAGGCGCGGTTTCGAACTGCCGCCGCCTTTCTTCACATGGAGGTTGCCGTCCCCGTCGCGATCGAACAGCACGCCCAGGCTCAACAGCCACTTCGCAATCGAGGGGCCTTCCTCGACCATTACCTTGAGCAGCTGATGATCGTTCTGCATGTGGCCGCCTTTCAGCGTATCCACGAAATGCGTGACGGGCGAGTCCTCGGGCGCGACAGAGATCTGCATGCCCCCTTGGGCCATCACACTGTTGGAATCTCCGAGACGGAGCTTCGTCGCCAGAATGACCTTGGCCCCTGCCGTATGCGCATGGAGCGCCGCCGCACAGCCAGCTCCTCCGCCGCCCACTACCAGGACATCGGTCGTGTAGTCGGCCGTCAGATCGAACTCGTCGGCAATAGAGCTATCGCCTTCCAGCAATGAGGCCAGCTCGACAACCGTCTTATCCCCACCATTGGGACCAAAACGGATAGGGCGGTAGGCCCGCTCACGATAATCCGGATGATATTTGTGGATCAGTTGGTCGCGATCCGCCGGAGAGAACTTGGGAAGGATCTCTTTGCGTCGAGCATCTCGCGTTCCGTGAACGATCTGTTGTAGGGCGTGGATGTCCATGTTTCTTTCGTCATAAGTCGAAAGTCAGAAAGTCGTCAAGTCGCTCGGCTCACCACAGACTTTACGACCTGAAGACCTTGAGACTTTCTGACTATTTCACTTCACCGTTGCGCAGTGATCGGCCAGTTCTTTGTCTGTCATCGTGAGGATCTTGGACCACTCATCATTGAAACGGCCATCTTGGATTTCCTTGATACGCGTGTCCAAACCCAAAGGCTTTTCGGTGAAATGAGCGCCCTGCGCCCGGCTCACATAGAGGGCCACGAGATTGGGGGCGATGTCCGCAATGCAGACCGGCGCGCACATCCCGCACATCACACAGTCCATAAACATCTCGGACACGCTCTTGAAGTCTCCGAAGACAGCTTTCCAGACTCCCTCCCGCACGTCGATCTGCTGCGGGCAGGCTTCGGTGCAGGCATTGCAGTTTCGGCAAAGCGGCGTTTCAGGATAGAGATTGAAGAGATCTTGTTTCGGATCTTTGAGCGTCTGCATGTCGTAGGTGGCCTTCCGGGCCGGGAACGGAGGCATCATCGTGATCGACATGCCGTCTTGCACTGCCATTTGACAGGCTAGACAAGTCCTCACTTTTGGATCGTCCTTGGTCCGATAGTAGGCAGCACAGGCGCCGCAGAATCCGCCAAGACAGCCTGCCCCACGGACGACTTCCTGGCCTGAGTACCACAGAGCCTTAATGACCGTGATCCCCTCCGGCACCTCGTACTTCTTGCCGGCAATCTCGACAGTGACCATCTTGTGCCGGATGACTTCCGGCTGATCGATGATGTTGGTATCTTCTTGTGCCATTGTCCCTCGAATCGGTAAGGGGTTAGGTGAGAACCCACCCCTCACTGTTCACCCCTTACCCCTTACCGTTTTTAGGCGATCGCATCCACGATTGCATTCAACGTCGCGCTGGGACGCATCGCTTTTGACGCCTTCGCATCATCAGGATGATAGTACCCGCCGACATCGACCGGCTTCCCCTGCGCACCGAGTAATTCACTCGAAATCTTGGCTTCATTGTCTGCCAAATCCTTGGCAATCTTGGAAAATCGTGCCGCCAGGCTCGTATCCTGAGTCTGTTGAGCCAAGGCTTGCGCCCAGTACAAGGCCAGATAGAAATGGCTCCCGCGATTATCGATCTCGCCGACTTTACGGGCCGGTGACTTATTGCTCTCCAGGAACTT
>JANNXZ010000083.1:0-5018 GCA_031409835.1 Nitrospirota bacterium | reverse complement strand
TCAGGCCCATGTCGTAGGTTCTAGCGATATCGTCGGCCCAGTGGTCGGAAGCCATCATCACAATCGTCAGGCCCTGGGACGCGCTGGCCCCCCGTCTAATCTCCTCAGCGACCTGGAACCCATCCATCTCCGGCATGCGACAATCAAGCAGCACGAGCTCGTAGGATCGTCCCGAAGCAGCGGCTCGCCGCCATTCAGCGACGGCTTCACGACCGGACGCAGCATTCGCCACCTCTGCTCCCACGGCCACTAAGGCTTCGTGAAGGATCAGGCGGTTGGTGGCATGGTCATCGACGACAAGGGTTCTGACGTCTTGAAGATTGAGTGTCGTCTTATCGTCTGCGGGCGTCAGGCTGGATTGCACCGCGAGCTGCACGCAGCAATGAAACGTGCTGCCCTTTCCGAGCGTACTCTCGACCCAGATTCGTCCGTTCATGAGCTGGGCTATTTGCTGTGCAATGGTCAGGCCTAACCCAGTCCCCCCATACTTGCGCGTCGTTGAAGTGTGGGCTTGCGTAAAGCTTTCAAAAATGGAGGCATGCTTGTCGGAAGGAATACCGATCCCCGTATCGCTGACAGACAATCGAATGGCTCCTGGTGTAGGGAGTTCTGGATCCTGCATGACCCGCACCGTGACGGACCCGCTATTGGTGAATTTGATCGCGTTGCTGATGAGGTTGATGAGGATCTGGTGGAGCCGGTGAGGGTCTCCGATCACGGCGCAGGGGACGTCAGTCGAAAGGTGGCAGGCGAGTTCGAGGCCCTTTTCATTGGCCTGCATGGCGAGAATCTCGATGGCCTTTTCAATCAAGTCTCGCAAATCAAAATCGGTTGATTCCAGTTCAAGATGGCCGACCTCGACTTTCGACAGGTCGAGAATGTCGTTGATCAGATGCAAGAGATTTCCACCTGCGCGGCGGAAAATACGCAGATATTTCCGTTGCTCGGGGACCAGATCCGTCTCCCATAACAGATCGGCCATGCCGATGATGGCGTTCATGGGCGTGCGGATCTCATGACTGACGCTGGCAAGGAATACATTTTTGGCGGCACTCGCAGTTTCGGCTCGTTCCTTGGCCTGGCGCATGGAGTTCTCCGCTTCAGCGCGCTCCTTGGCCTCCAGAGCAAGGGTCACCATCGAGGCGACTGACACGGCAACGGTCATTTCATCGGCGGTCCATGTGCGACACGTGCCGATGTATTCATGGCACAAGACGCCCACCGTCTTCCCTTTGTGTCTGATCGGCGCATCGAGCATCGCGCCGATTCCAAGCGGCGTGAGATACGACGATGAAAATTCACAGGTGCGGGAATCGTAATTGGCGTCGTGAGCGGCGATAGCATGTTCTTCCTGCTGCAGTGCCTGAAAATAGGACGGGTACTGGCTGGCCTTGAGAACGGCCCCCGTGCTGTGCGTCCCTTTCGCGACCTCGTACAGATCCTCCAGTTGAATAACCGACTGGTTTTCCTGGAACAGCCAGATACTGACGCGCTCGACCTCCAGGACGCGGCTGGCCGTCTCTGTGATGGCCTGAAACGCTTGGTGAAGATCCCCGGAGATGATGGCCTCGTTCCGCATCAATTCGAGCAGCCCGGTCTGATGTTCTTGGAGCAACGTGAAGCGCCGTCTTTCTTGCTTGGCGGCTCGTTTGCTCTCTGTGATGTCACGACAGGTGCAGATGACATTGTGTTTCTGTCCTTCGCCACCGCTGAACTGCCGTAACGACACTTCGACGTCGAACGGCTCTCCGGTCTTCTTTCTACCGACCAATTCGCCGCGCCAATATCCGTCAAGCAGCAAGAAGGGAAAATGGTATTGCTCGATCGTGAGCTGTTGTTCAGGACCATAGAGGTCCCTCCACGACTTGCCGATCAATTCTTCAACCTCGTAACCATAGATGGCTGCGTAGGCCGGATTTATGTAGGTATACAGTCCGTCGACACTCAAAATGGCGAGGCCTTCCATGCCATGATCCACGGCGCACTGGAGCTGAGTCAGCGTCTCGTGCTGGCGTTTCTGCTCGGTGATGTCTATCATGATGCCGCGGACCTTGACTGGGCATCCTTCTTCGACAAACACGCTGACTATGTCTCTGATCCAGACAGTCCGGCCGTCGGCGGCGAGCATCCGGTATTCGAAATCATGGGGCAAGCCCAACTTCGTCTGCTCCACGCAATACGCCACGGATCGTTCGCGGTCCTCGGGAAGGATGTGATCGGGCCAGAATGACGGATCGTTGAGCCATTGCTGAACAGGATAGCCGAGAATATGCTCGGCTTGGATGCTCACAAAGGTAAAACAAAAAGTGGCTGGGTCCGCCTCCCAGACGATCCCGCTAACGGAATTGAGCAGCGAGGCATAGCGCTGGTTGGAAAGGCGCAGCGCCACCTCCGTCCGCTTGCGCTCGGTGACGACCTCGGTGAACATGATGATGCCGCCGATCTGTCCGGATTCGTCGTGCCAGGGCCGTACTTCCCAGCGAAGCCAGTCTACATAGCCGTTCGCGTGTGTGAAGCGATCTTCTTCCCGCCGCTCGATTGCGCCAGCCAGACACCGCTGATGAATCTCCTGCCACTCCCGCATTTGTCTGATTTCCGGGAACACGTCGTAGTGATGGAGCCCGATGATGTTCCGATCGCCACTACTGTAGTCCTGGAGCCATCGCCTGCTGACTGCCAGGTACCGCAGGTCTCTGTCGAACATGGCCACAGCGGCAGGCGTGTGCTCGACGAAGGACTTGAAGAGATCGTGACTGTGTTCGAGCGCCGCCTCTGTCCGCTTGCGCTCGGTGATATCGCGCACGATGGCCAGGAGATATTCTCGATCGAGATGGATCAGACGAGCACTCACCTCGACCGGAAAGGTCGAGCCGTCTTTTCTACGGTGGACGGTTTCCAGTGTCACCGGTCCACTTTCTCGTATCCGCGCCATATGTTGCGAGAAGATCGGCGCCGTGACAATTGGATCGATATCAGGAACGGTGAGCGACAGGATTTCTTGGCGGGTATAGCCAAGACTCAAGAAGCTTTTCTCATTGGTGTCCATGAAGCGACCCGTAGCAGGGTCAATGACCTCAATAGAGTCGTCAGCCTGATCGAGCAACGCTCGAAACAATTTCGTCCCTGCCTCCGACTGCTTGCGCTCGGTGATATCTTGACCGATTGCCAGGAGGCCTCGCGCTTTGCCCTTGCCAACGACGATACGGTTCACACTCCACAAGAGCGTATGCCGGTCGCCATTCCGACCGATGATCTCGTTTTCATACCCGGCAGTGGGCTTCCCTTCAAGCACCTTGCGGATGTCGTCGGACACAGCCTTGCGGACTTCCTTGGGCAAGAAAGTTATGAGGTAGTCTTTCCCCATCGCCTCTTCTCGTGACCAGCCATAGATTCGTTCAGCTGCGCGATTCCACTCGAAGATTCGGCACTGCGGCGTCAGACCGATGATCACGCTCGGGCTGATTTCCAGTACGCAGCGATACAGGTCGTCTCCCGCAAACAACACTTGTCCAATCGCGCTTGGCTCGCGATCGCTGGCAGCGGGAACGCGAGTTCGCACTGAGGTTCTGTTTCGTGGTGGTGCTTCGGCTTGGCGTGAAGATCGACTCTTTTTGGTAGAGTTCGAACGAGAGATCGTCTTGGATCGTTTGATCATAGACTGCGGTGCGAGTTTGGCTGTTCGGCCAAGGAGCCCCTATTATGGGTGGCCCTGCAACAGTACCGAACCATCATGTATCGTGGTTGTGTGGAACCAGGGTGAGAACGCCGGCTTGCTTGGCCCTGTTTCTACCTTCTTGCTTGGCTTGATAGAGCGCTTGATCCGCCGCCTTGATCAAATCGGTGGAAGACGCGTTCCGGCTGGGGATCGTACTGGCGAAGCCCACGCTGATAGTGGTGCAGCCACCGTCGGGATGCGTAATGCCCAGGGCCTCAATTCGTTGCCGAAGCGTTTCCGCCACCTGCGCCGCGCCTTCCGTACGGGTACCGGGAAGCACGACCACGAATTCGTCTCCGCCATACCGAGCGACCAGGTCTCCTGGTCTGTTGACGGCCCCTGAAATTGTGGCGGCAACCTGCCGGAGGCATTCGTCGCCCGATGTATGCCCGAGGGTATCGTTGTAGGATTTGAAACGATCGATGTCGAGCATGATCAAAGAGATCGGCGTCAATTCGCGAACTGCACGGCGCCATTCCTGGTCCAGGAAGTCGTCAAATTGCCGGCGGTTGGTAATCCCGGTGAGGCCGTCAAGACAGGACAGGCGCAGCAACATCTGGTTCGCTTCCTGGAGTTGACGCATGACCTCAAGAAGCTCCTGCTCCCGAGCCCGGCGCCGGTCGATTTCGTGGACCAGCCGCAAGACCGATCGGATGCGAGTCAAGAGCTCCATCTTGTTGACGGGTTTCCCGATGTAGTCGAGCGCGCCCGCAGCAAAGGCAAGTTGAAGATCGACGGGATCGGTCTTCACTGTGACCATCATGATCGGCGTGTCACGGAATCGCTCGACCGCCTTGATCTGGCGGCAGGCTTCGATGCCGCTCATTTCCGGCATGACGATGTCCATGAGGATCAGGTCGACTCGAGTGGCTGCGCCATGCTTCCCGTCATCGAGCCCCAGCAAACGGAATGCGGCAGCAGCCGAGTCAGCGACCAGAAGATGGTCGTAGCCGGCAGCCGACAGGATTGACTGAAGCAAGAGGCGGTCGTCTGCAGAATCGTCAACGATTAAGATGCCCATATGTTCTGAATCCGGTGAATACCAGTAATATGATTTTTGAATCCTAGCAGCTAGTCCGGATAAACTCCAGGATAAAGCTTTTTGACACAGGGTTGACAGATGCCGTGGCTGAATTCGGCCTCGGAATGTTCTCCGATATATTCTTCCAACTGTTGCCAGAATCCGCCGTCATTGCGGATCTTTTTACAGGACGCGCAGATAGGGATGAGGCCTCGGAGGACTTTGACATCCCGCAAGGCTTTCTGCAGCTCATCATTGCTTCGACGGAGTTCTCCTTCCCGC
>JANNXZ010000082.1:0-4187 GCA_031409835.1 Nitrospirota bacterium | reverse complement strand
AAGCTGAGCGAGCAGCTTCATGGTTTCCTGCGCAATGAACTTTCCCATCCCGTTATTGATGCGCCGACCGGCCAAAATCACCTCCGGATGATAGCCCACCGATTCAGCCTTAGCAGTCAGATAATACGGGTCCACGCCAATACAATGTCCGCCGACTAATCCCGGGAAAAACTTCAGAAAGTTCCACTTCGTCCCGGCAGCGTCGAGGACCGACTTGGTATCGATTCCCAGACGATGGAAAATGAGAGCCAGCTCGTTCATCAACGCAATGTTTAGATCGCGTTGGGTGTTCTCAATCACCTTGGCCGCTTCCGCAACCTTAATGCTAGGAGCTCGATGAACCCCAGCCTTGACGACGAGCGCATAGGTATTCGCAACGACTTCGAGCGATTCCGCATCCTGAGCCGACACGACTTTGACAATCTTCTCAAGCGTATGCTCCTTGTCCCCTGGATTGATGCGCTCCGGTGAATATCCAACCTTGAAGTCAATGCCTGATTTGAGGCCGGAGGTCTTCTCCAGAATAGGAAGACAAATATCCTCTGTCACTCCAGGATACACCGTAGACTCATAGACAACGATCGTACCAGGCGACATATTCTTGCCGATCAATTCCGAGACTATTCGTAGCGCCTTGAGATCCGGCTGGAGCGCTTCATTTATTGGAGTTGGAACGGCCACAATAATGAAGTCGGCGGCTTTGAGGTCGGTAGGTTCCGACGTATACAGTACATCAGTGGCTTTGAGGTCGGCCGCCGACACTTCTCCTGTTCGGTCAAAGCCCCTCTGTAACTCCGCGATCTTTGCTCTGTTGATATCGAACCCGATGACCTTTCCCCGCCTGCCGAAAGCAACGGCGATAGGAAGTCCCACATAACCAAGTCCAACAAGCGCAACCTTTCGTGCGGTCTCTTTCTTTTGAGTCATAACTCCTCTCCAATTAGGTTTTCATAAGAATGGCAGAACATCGGACCTCCGTCAACGAAGTCTAGTGAATGTTCGCTGCCTACTTCCTAATCGCCCCGCTCCTCGGACCAAATACCAACAGAACAAGAACACATTTCCCATCTATCTGAAAAGCAAATACTCTTGCCTTTCCTCAAGAAAGTACGCCCGTTAACAAAAGTAAAATAAACCAATTGATTAAAGTACTTACGGTGAGCACTGAATCATTAACATAATATGTTCAAATCTCTGGAGCTTATCTGTTCCCCATACACTTTCATCATCTCCTCCCTGGCTGATAATTTTTAACCACTATGCACCTCAAGCTATTGTTTTATTTGCGGGTCAATAACTGAAGTACCGCAAGTGCGAATCAAGGCACTCCTCTTGCTCAACCATCCTACTGGCAGCGCATATTCGAACGCGAGACGTACAGTAACCGGATCGTCTGCCCTTCATGTGCACAACGAAATACGCTTTTTGATACACGCGATCAATGTGGATACTGAAATTCTGAGGACCTAGACCATGCGCCAAGCGATACGCCAGCCCCTCGTTATGACTCACGTGATCACACTTGGCTTCGCGACGGCCCTACTGTCACTTTTTCAGCCCCTTCCCACTGTCTCCGCCCAGCAACTGACAGGAACAGTCATCCAGACAACCGACGGAATGGGCACACAAGGGCGGCGCATCGAGAATATTCCCCCCAACCTTCTCCACCCAACGAAATCCTTGGAGAAGAAGGATACGCAAACGTTGACCAATACGCCGCACCGGCTGATTCGAAAACCACAGAACGCTCCGATCGCATCCGTCGAACCTTCTCCATCCAGCTCCTCATCCCTCAATTCCGTTCCAACCTCTCCCACGTCGCTACAAAGTGATACCCAGGCTTCCCAATCCATGGGGGCGTCATCGTTCAATAGAACTGTCGGGGCAGCCGTACCTCTTGCGACCATGAGCGTCGCACCGTCATCAGTGACAACCACAGGATCCATTGCAGTTGGCGCAACATCAACTGGAGTCATTCCACTGGCCGCTGCAGGTGCGGGAAATTCCTCTACCGCAGGGAACGGAAGCACCGGTGGGCGATCAATGAGCAGATTGGCTGCAGAGATGCCAGGGTTGGCACAGCTGATCACGCCGCCTTCGGCTCCAGTAGTTCCAGTTAATCCCGCGATTGGAATGAGTCCGACCAGTCTATCCTTTACAGCCCAGCAAGGAGGGAGCAATCCTTTCGCGCAGACCGTGAGCATCAGCAACACTGGTGGCGGAACCTTGAGCTGGAACGCCAGTGCTAGTGCGACCTGGTTGTCGGTAAGCCCGGCCTCGGGGACCGGCAACGGCCCCGTCACCCTGACTGCGGCCACGGCCGGGCTCTCCGTCGGCACTCAGACGGCGACGATTACCCTCAGTGCGCCGGGCGCTACGACGGTCACCGTTCCCGTCTCCTTCATCATCACTGCCGCCCCGGTGCCGCCTGCCATCGGCGCCAATCCCACGAACTTCTCCTTTACGGCCACGCAAGGCGGCAGCAACCCGGCGACGCAAACCCTCAGCATCAGCAATACCGGTGGGGGAACTCTCACCTGGCAAGCCAACGAGACGACCGCCTGGCTGTCGCTCTCGCCTGCGTCCGGCACCGGCAACGCGGCCGTGACACTGAGTGTAGCGACCGGCACCCTGACCGCGAGCACCTATAGCGGCCTGATCACACTCTCTGCCACCGGCGCTTCCCCCGTGCCGATCCGGGGGACCTTCACGGTCACCGCCGCCCCTGTACCGCCTGCGATCGGAGTAAGTCCCACGAGCTTCTCCTTCGCGGCCACCCAGAGCGGCAATAACCCCTCCAATCAGATGCTCAGCATCAGCAACACCGGTGGTGGCACGCTCAGCTGGACCGCTAGCGACAATGCCGCGTGGTTGACGCTCTCGCCAGCGTCGAGTACCGGGATCGGTACGGTAACCCTGACAGTGGCGACCGGCACTCTAACCGCGGCCACCTATAGTGGGACGATCACACTCTCTGCCACGGGAGCCTCCAGTATGACCGTGCCGGTGACGTTCACTGTCGCGACAGCCCCCGTGCCCCCGGCGATCGGCGCCAGTCCGACCAGCCTCTCCTTCGCGGCGATGCAGGGCGGCGCCAACCCCGTGACCCAGACCGTCAGCATCAGCAACACGGGGGGCGGAACCTTGAGCTGGAACGCGAGTCCCAACACTACCTGGCTGGCGGTCTCACCTGCCTCTGGTACCGGGAATGGCACCGCCACCGTGAGCGTAACCACAGGGATACTGACGGCGGGTAGCTATACCGGCAACATCACCCTGCGCGCGACCGGAGCGTCGAGCGTGACAGTCCCCGTAACTTTCACAGTCACCTCGGCCCCCACCATCAGCTTGAGCCCAACAAGTCTGACATATACGGCGATGCAGGGCGAAACAAGCCCGGCAAATCAGACCGTTGCTCTGACGAATGCCGGAGGAATAGTGAACTGGACCGTAAGCGATAGCGCCTCATGGTTGGGCGTCAGTCCTGCATCTGGCAGCAGCAGCAGTACATTAACCGCCGCAGTGAACACGACAGGACTTATCGCTGGAACGTACAACGGCACCATCACAGTAAGTGCGCCGGGATCTTCATCGAAAACGGTAGCGGTCACACTGACCGTCAGCGCTCCAACGACCTCGTCCGCCATATTGACATGGACTCCAAACACAGACAGCGACGGGGCTGGTTACAAGATTTATCGAGCAACAGCATCCGGCGCCTATGGCGCTGCCTTGGCCATAGTCCCGGCTGGAACACCCTCCTATCAAGCGACGGGGCTCTCGGTAAACACAACTTATTTCTTTGTCATCACTGCCTACGACAATGCGGGCAATGAAAGTTCATTTTCGAATGAGGTCAGCAAAAGCATTTTTTAGGTATGGAATCATACGCTCCCCCGTCAAGGAGACAGTTTCAAGGAAAACTTCTGGCTTTTGACGGTGGCCCCGTTCCGAGACGGTTCTTAATTAGAATAGACGGCTTCTTCGGCTGCCCAACTCACACGACGTTGCCCAACAAACTCAGCCGGCGTCAGGTGGCCGAACGAGCAGAGAAGTGGCCCCGGAAATTTGAACAAGCCGATAAGTGGAGGATCTGCTACCGTTGATGGCCCTACTGGGCGATGAAAGGGAGCAGACGATGGCACAAAGAACGAGACGGACACACTCAGCAGTGTTCAAAGCTAAAG
>JANNXZ010000081.1:0-2521 GCA_031409835.1 Nitrospirota bacterium | reverse complement strand
CCGAGGCCGGGCCGGACGCCAGGGCGACCCTGGATCGTCGCGCTTTTATTTATCATTGGAAGATGACCTGATGCGCATCTTCGCTTCCGAGCGGGTTTCCCAGCTGATGCTCAAGCTTGGCATGGAAGAAGGCGTTCCGATCGAGCATGGCATGGTCACCAGGGCCATCGCCAACGCTCAGAAAAAGGTTGAGGCCCATCACTTCGAAATCCGGAAACAGCTGCTGGAGTATGACGACGTCATGAACAAGCAGCGCGAAGTGATCTACCAACACCGGCGCGCCGTCTTGGGCGGATCGAATCTGAAAGACGATCTCCGCAACATGATCGATGGCCTGGTGGAATCCGCGCTGAACATCTATTGTCCGGCTGAGCAATACCCCGAAGAATGGGACATCAAAGGGCTTGCTGAACTCATGCATAGCCAGTTCAGTTTCGACATTGCCCAGGGCAAGGGCGACGGAGGCGATGCCCTCCGTGCCATAGGGCGCGACGCATTGGTCGAAGACCTCCGTGTGCAGGTGCGCGGTGCCTATGACCGGAGAGAACAAGAGCTGAGTCCCGAATTGATGCGCTTTCTGGAGAAGACCTTCATGCTCCAGATCATCGACCACCATTGGAAAGATCACCTGCTTGGCATGGATCACCTGCGCGACGGGATCGGATTGCGCGGCTACGGGCAGAAAGATCCGCTCATTGAGTACAAACGCGAAGGCTACGATCTCTTTTCAGGCCTGATGGAGCGGATCAAGTCTGACACGCTCGATCGACTCTTTCATGTACAGGCGGTTCGGAACGAAGAGCAACCCACTGCCCCACCACCGCTCCCCGTCATCTCACGCCCCCTTCCCCCACTCATCCTCAATCGAGGAGAAGAACCAGTCGCCCCGCAGACAGTTCAGCGAAGCGACGACAAAGTCGGCCGCAACGACCCTTGCCCCTGCGGCAGCGGGAAAAAATACAAGAAGTGCCACGGAACGTGAAGAGGCTTGGCTGACGAAGGGCGTGGACCTTCGGCGTCGCCATGATGCGACGAGCCCCGCTGCTACTGACCTCGTCACACCTCACCAGCACGACTCTAAGACTGCGCCGAAGCGTCGCAATGCCGTCGTGCGTGGCCGTCACCACCTACTGAAATATGGCAGACGCCATGTCGAATACCTCAGTCCACATCCCTTCCAGCCGAGCCGGAGAGAGAAAAGAAAACAGGATCACCCAAGAGCTATGGGGTCGTTACTTCTACGGCAAGGTGCGCGAGAAGCTTTAGCTTCGTGAAAGGAAGTGGGGGGTATGTGTTTTTAGTTCGAAGAACAAAAGATGAGAGAAACCAGACGAACCGGCAACCCCAAGAACGTTACGCGAGTGGCTCGCAGACCAGTTTCTGGAACATGGCCACTGACAAGATGGTGGTGCTCAACAGTTTACGAGCGTGCGAGAAATCGCGGTCGCCCGTAATCAATCACTCCGCATCAGCTGCCAGTGCACAGGCGAGAAACTTCGCATCGGTGGATCAGGAGGACTAGGAGAGGGGCTCCGGCACATCCACAATGACGGTCACCGTATCGAGCAGTGCATACCACTGCTGCGGGAGAGAAGCCGCAATCCAAACTTCGAGCGAGCCAACACCGTCTTGTACTCGTCCACAATCGCTTCGGACACCACCCATTCGACATCAGGGCGCGCCACCACAAACCGAATGATGGTTTCAGGGCTTTTGTCTTTGAATGCCGCCAGCACCAGGACGTTCGTGTCGATGACAACCCTCACAGGCCAGTCCGAGCAGCCGCGACTTCCGCGGCAATGTCAGCCTCCTTGAGGTTCCGGGCCTGGGGAAGGGTTTGCGTAGACGTCAACAAGGTGTGCAGTGTTTCCAAGCGAGCGGCTGCCGGTGGCTCGTCTGCGATCATTACGACTTCAACCCGTTGCCCCGCCTTGAACGGCAGATCGGACAGCACGACTCGGTGCGGGTCTTCAATCACCACGTATTTTTTATAGGAGCGCATGGGCACTCCTTGTGTGCAACATATTATGCGTACAGACTAGCAGCCTGTCGGACTTAGGACGTAATTCATTGCTTTTATGTAGTGAAGTCTATTCAGCCCCCCATACTAACAAAGGCGGCCTCAACTGCGTATATTGCTTGACGAATCAATGAGGCGGGGGATTAGAATGATCCTCACCCACCAATCTTACCAAGGACGGAAGCATGACACAGGTCGTTCGGAAGACACGCTGCGAAGAAGCGGTGCTGCTCGACTGCATCGGAGACGGGGTGGTCACGATCGGCTTGGACATGCGCATCCGCTACATGAACCGGGCGATGCGGGAGTTGTTGGGCTATGAGCAGGAAGAGCTGCTGGGACAGACGCTGAGCTGCCATCTCTTGGTGCAAGGCAGCATCTGCTCCACGCAGGATTGCATTCTGGAACGGGCCATTCGCAATCGAGAAAAAGTCAGGAATTACGAAACCGTGATCCAGAACAAAGAGGGCCGGAAGATTCCGGTGAGCTTGAATACCGATC
>JANNXZ010000080.1:0-2066 GCA_031409835.1 Nitrospirota bacterium | reverse complement strand
GGCCTACGATGTCCTGCCGTCCGGCGGCGCGGTAATCATCCATGAAGCCCTGATCGACGACGCGCGCAAACAGAACGCATTCGGGCTGCTCATGAGCCTCAACATGCTCATTGAAACCCACGGCGGATTCGATTTCACCGGTGCAGATTGCCGCAAGTGGATGAAAGAAGTGGGGTTCAAACGGACACAGGTTGCGCGATTGGCCGGACCAGACGGGATGGTTGTGGGGTATAAATAAGGATAGCCGCACGAGAGAGGTTGATCTGGCTCTTCTGGTTAGTCTCCTGCAACCAGACAAAGCAGATAGACCGAACAGAGCAAATGAACAATTCAAGCTGGCGGAACTTTTCAGCGTCCTGCTAGAATCGCTCCGCCATGCCTATAGAAACGTTTACCGCACAAGTTGAATCAACCGAAAACCTTACCCACGATGTGCGCCGGCTTGATCTGCGGTTGATCGAGCCGAAGACGATCACGTTTAAGCCCGGCCAGTTCATCTCATTCGAGATGCCAGATCCACAGTCCGGCCGCCTCCTCACTCGGGCCTATTCCATCGCCTCGCAACCCAGCCGATCGGGCGGCATCACGCTCTTGTTCAATCTGGTGTCGGGCGGTCCTGGCTCCGGCTTTCTCTTCCATCTCACAGCGGGAGAGAAGATACAGTTCAAAGGGCCGGCTGGGCATTTCTATCTGCGAGACGATCCTGAGCGCGAACTGCTGTTCGTGGCCAGCGGCACCGGCATCGCGCCGATCCGGTCCATGCTGTTGGCGAATGCGGAATGTCCCAATCCGAGACCGGCGACTCTGTTCTGGGGTCTGCGCAGCCAGCGAGATCTGTACGATCAGGAGGAGCTGGCTGAATTGTCCAGGCGAACTCCAACCCTCACGACCATTACCACTCTGTCCCGCCCCGATCCCGGCTGGTCCGGCTCATCTGGCCGAGTCCTGCAGCTAATCGAGGAGCGGATCTCCTCAGTCAAGAATCTCGCCGTCTATCTCTGTGGGAATAGCGCCATGATTGCCGATGCCACATCGTTACTCCAGAAGAAAGGTCTCTGCCCCATCTACCGCGAGAAATACTACGACGACGCAGGCTTGTCGGAAGATTAACGTGACCTCATGCATCGACTAACAAACAGAGTCGCGATTGTGACAGGGAGCAGCAGCGGCATCGGCAAGGCGATTGCGCTGCGGTTTGGAGCCGAAGGTGCGAACGTCGTAGTCACGGCCAGGCGGATCGCGCTTTGCGAGCAGACTGTTGAACAGATCACGAAGGCCGGTGGTGAGGCCTGGGCGATACAAACCGATGTGGCCGATGAACATCAGGTAGAACGACTAATCGAGGAGACCATCAAACGATATGGGCGGCTCGACATTCTCGTGAACAATGCGGGGGTCATTGCCGGAGGGCGGTTGGCCGAGACGACGACGAAATCCTTCGACGAAGTGATGAGCGTGAACCTGCGCGGCACGTTCTTCTGTTGCCGGGCCGGATTCAAACAGATGAAGAAGCAAGGCGGGGGAACGATCATGAACATGTCGAGCGTGGCCGGTCTGCAGGCCTGGGCGGGAACAGGGACCTACAGCGCCTCGAAGCACGCCATCATGGCGTTGACCAAGTCCTTGGCCGACGAAGGACGCCCGCATCACATTAAAGTCAACGCGATCTGTCCGGGAGCAGTGGCCGACGAACTGGTCGATGCGTCGCCGGAAGAAATTCTCCGCAGCGAGAAGATCGATCCGTTCGATGTCGCGGAGACCGCGGTCTATCTTGCGACGCTGAGCAAGTATTCCGTAGTGCATCAGATCGTCATCGATCGACTGGGCGCAGACTGGTGACGATCGATCCAACGTCTGCATCGACTCAGCCGCGGCAGGCGGCGATTCGCTTCATTTTCATCACCGTCGTGCTCGATGTGCTCTCGTTCGGCATCGTCATTCCCGTGTTGCCGAAACTCGTCGAAGACTTCATGTCCGGCGACACGGCGCAGGCCGCCTCAATCTATGGCCTCATGGGCATGGCCTGGGCACTCATGCAGTTTGTCTGTTCGCCTATTCAAGGCGCG
>JANNXZ010000079.1:0-15027 GCA_031409835.1 Nitrospirota bacterium | reverse complement strand
CACGTTGCGAAGTCGCAGGATGTGGGAGTTTTTCGATCGTCTCGTGACGTTGTCGTTGCCACGGATTCGAGACTTCCGAGGGGTCTCTCCAAAATCATTCGATGGCCGAGGCAATTACACGCTTGGACTCAAAGAACAGCTCATCTTCCCCGAGATTAAGTATGACGAGGTTGCATCCATCCATGGAATGGATATTACGATTGTCACGACCGCCAGGACCAACGATGAAGGCCGGGCGCTGTTGAAGCATTTAGGAATGCCATTCCGGGCATAATGTCTAGCGAAGGAGTTGCAGGTGTCGAGATTAGCGCTCAGAAATAAATCGGCCATCAAGGCGAAATTTCCTGTCAGGGACTATCACCGGTGCGAGATATGCGGGCGTGTACGAGGGTTCTTGCGCCGATTTCGCATGTGCAGAATTTGCTTTCGACTACTGAGCCTGAAGGGTGAGATCCCTGGGGTTCGAAAGTCGAGTTGGTAGCGTATTCGGTTTCTCTGTCGCTCGGCTGGTGATCGCATCTGGTCACACGAAGAATGTGAGTGAAAGGCTTGTATGGTTACAGATCCCATTAGCGATTTATTAGTACGGTTGCAAAACGGGTTTCGGCGACGCCACGATGTCGTGAGCATCCCAGCCTCCCGTCTCAAGCGCGAGGTTCTTCGGATTCTCCAGAACGAGGGATATATTCAAGGCGTGGAGGCGGATGTCGCGGATGGGCATCCTGTGTTGAAAGTGCAGTTACGGTATGTGGCGGAAGGGCAACCCATGGTTACCGGTATGCAGCGGGTGAGCAAGCCTGGCCGCCGTGTGTACGTAGGGATTAAAGATATTCCGCGAGTCAAGAATGGAATTGGGATGGCGATCTTGTCCACCTCGAAGGGGTTGATGACGGATCAGGATTCTCGCCGTGCTGGACTGGGAGGAGAAGTCCTGTGTTCAGTATGGTAATGGGCAGAGTAAGCCAGATTGTCATTGGACGGCTGGCTAGAGGAACGAGGCATCGATGTCGCGCATAGGGAAAAAGCCGATCGTAATTCCAGTTGGAGTGGATGTCAAAGTTGCTGGGCCTGTCGTATCGGTGAAGGGTCCGCTCGGGAAAATCGATTGGTCGTTGTTTACGGGCCTTGGGGTCTCGGTTGCGAATGGACAACTCGTGGTGAGTCGTTCAAGTGAGGATCGGCAGATTCGTGCCATGCACGGGTTGACTCGTGCGGAGCTGAGCAACATTATTCAGGGTGTGACAAAGGGCTACGAACGTAACTTAGAAATTACCGGAGTGGGGTATAAGGTCGCTGTGCAGGGTCGAACGATGAGTTTCAATTTGGGCTATATCAACCCAGTCACCTATCCAATTCCTCTTGGAATTGACGTGAAAGTGGATAAGCAGACGCTGATCAATGTGAAGGGCGCTGACAAGCGATTAGTAGGTCAGGTTGCGGCGAACTTGCGAGCCATCAAGCCCCCTGACGTCTACAAGCAAAAGGGCGTTCGCTATGCCGGAGAAGTACTGCGTAAGAAAGCCGGAAAGACAGGGAAGTAAGGTGATTCATGAATGCTGCAATTAAAGCGAGTCAGTTAACCAGGCGAAAACAACGGGTGCGAAAGCGAGTATTTGGAACGGCTGAGCGTCCACGTCTCAACGTGTTTCGGAGCCGCTCCCATATCTACGCCCAGATCGTTGACGACCTCAAGGGAGCCACGCTGGCTGCCGCGTCCTCTCTGGATAAGTCGCTGCGTACCTCGGTGAAATCTACCGGCAGTATTGATGGCGCAAAGGCTGTTGGAAAGTTGCTAGCTGAACGGGCTAAGGCCGCCAAGGTGCAGGCTGTGGTGTTCGACCGTGGTGGCCGGATGTACCACGGTCGCGTCAAAGCGTTGGCTGAGGCATCACGTGAAGGCGGTCTGCAGTTCTAGATCGTGTCTCGCTTCCGTCACGGTGCGTGAGCGAAGGGAACAAAGAGGAGAAATGCTAGGTGCGAGTTAATCCAGATGAACTAAGCCTGAAGGACAAAGTTGTCTTTATCAACCGCGTGGCGAAAGTCGTGAAGGGTGGAAAGCGATTCAACTTTTGCGCGTTGGTTGTCGTCGGAGATGGACAGGGATGGGTCGGCATCGGGAAAGGAAAAGCTGCAGAAGTACCTGTGGCTATCTCGAAGGCGGTCGAACAAGCCAAGAAGAACCTGGTGCATGTCGCCCTCACGTCTGGGACAATTGCGCATGAGGTACATGGGCTGTTCGGTGCCGAACATGTCCTTCTCAAGCCCGCAAAGAAGGGGGCAGGCATCATTGCCGGAGGCGCCGTTCGGGCGGTAGTCGAAGTAGCTGGCGTCCATAACATCATCGCGAAGACGCTGGGCCGTGGGAATCCATTTAATACGGTTCGCGCCACGCTCAACGGGCTTTGTCAGCTCCGCAATGCTGAAGACGTTCTCAGAATGCGCCGTAATGTGGTGGGCGATGCACAGGTTAAGGTGAATACCTAATGCCAACAGTGAAAACCGCTAAGGCTGCCTCAAATGGGTTCATGATCACCTTGCGACGAAGCCCAATTGGCACACCGCAAAAACATCGGCGTGTTTTGACCGGCCTCGGGTTGAGAAAGATCAGACAGAGTGTAACTCGTCCCAATACTCCTCAAGTGAGAGGGATGATCGACAAAGTTGGATATCTATTGGAAGTGCAGCCACAATGAATTTACATAATCTCGGTCCTGCAAAAGGATCTAGGAAACGACGGAAGCGTATCGGTCGCGGTCCAGGTTCTGGTCATGGAAAAACATCAGGCAAGGGCCATAAGGGTTTGCTAGCCAGATCCGGCGGTCGGAGTCGACAGGCAGGTGGGTTTGAGGGCGGCCAGATGTCCCTGATCCGTCGAGTGCCGAAGCATGGCTTTACAAACATATTTCGCAAAGAGTACTCGATTGTCAATCTGAAAAGCTTGGGCGAGATGATCGCGCCTGGGACCATCACACCGCAGGCGTTGGTCGATGCCGGCTTGGTGAAGCGCAAGTCGTTGCCGATCAAGATCCTTGGAAACGGAGATCTTACGAAGGCGATTGTGGTGCAGGCACATAAGTTCAGTAAGTCTGCAGAGGCAAAAATTCAAGCAGCTGGAGGGAGAGTCGAGGTCATCCCCAGTGTTTGAGAGACTCCTGACCAGTTTTCAGAATATATTAAAAATTCCTGAGCTGCGCACCCGCATCCTCTTTACCGTGGGGATGTTGATTGTGTATCGGATTGGGGCGCATATTCCTACGCCCGGGATCAACGGCGAGGCCCTCTCGGAGTTTCTGCAAAAGGAAGGCGGCGCGCTACTCGGGTTTTTGGATATTTTTTCAGGCGGGTCGCTCTCCCGGTTGACGATCTTAGCATTGGGCATTATGCCCTACATCAGCGCGTCGATCATTCTCCAGCTGTTGACCGTAGTTGTCCCGCACCTCACGAAGTTGGCCAAAGAGGGCGAGCGCGGCCGAAAAAAGATTATTCAGTACACGCGGTTCGGGACGATTGGCATTGCGGTAATTCAAGGCTTCGGGATTGCCGTCGGTCTCGAGCAAATGAATAACGGCGCATTCGTGATGAGCGGTGGGTGGGGGTTCCGTCTGATGACGGTCATCACCTTGACGGCCGGTACAGGCTTCCTGATGTGGCTTGGTGAACAGATTACCGAGCGGGGTGTCGGGAACGGTATTTCCTTGATCATTTTTGCGGGGATCGTCGCGCGCTTGCCGTCCGCTGTGGCCCAGACCTTTGAATTGTACAAGGTCGGGCAGCTTGGCATTTTCTTGCTGGTCTCCCTTGTCTTGCTCATGGTAGTGGTGGTGGCGGCCATTGTCTTCTTGGAAAGCGGGAGGCGGAAAGTACCGGTTCAGTACGCAAAGCGGGTCATCGGACGCAGAGTGTTCGGCGGGCAGAGCACGCATATTCCGTTGAAGATCAATACCGCGGGGGTGATTCCGCCTATTTTCGCATCGTCAATTATCGCATTTCCTGCGACGATTACTGGATTTTTTGAGACGCCTTGGGTCAAGGATATCGGTACCCAACTCGCGCCTGGGTCGATATTATATACACTGATGTACGTTGGTCTTATTCTGTTTTTCTGTTTCTTTTATACCGCCGTGGTTTTAAACCCAGTGGACATGGCGGACAACATGAAGAAGTACGGTGGATTCATTCCTGGGATTCGTCCTGGAGTACGGACCTCTGATTATATTTATAAGGTGCTCACGAGGATTACGTTTGCCGGATCGATCTACCTTGCGATCGTCTGTGTAATTCCTGAATTATTGATCTATAAACTAGGTGTGCCTTTCTATTTTGGCGGCACCTCGCTGCTGATCGTGATCGGCGTCGGACTCGATACGGCCCAGCAGATTGAGTCTCACATGCTCATGCGGAATTATGAAGGGTTTCTCGGTAAGGGTATGGCTCCGCTTCGTGGGCGGAGCGGGTGAGGGAAATCCATGCGGGTGGTGTTTCTCGGCGCACCAGGAGTAGGCAAGGGAACTCAGGCTGACCGTATTGCGGCACAATATCAGGTGGCGAAGATCTCGACCGGTGATCTTCTTCGTGAGGCAGTGCGCAATCGGACCATGCTGGGGCTTGAAGCGAAGAGTTACATGGATCAGGGGAACTTGGTTCCCGATGCCGTGGTGATTGGGCTGGTAAATGAGAAGCTAGCCGATCCAAGCTGCGCGAACGGATTCGTTCTGGATGGATTTCCCAGAACTGTTCCACAGGCGGAAGCATTGGGAGCGGTGTTGACATCTAAAGGGATTGGCCTGGACCGGGTTGTGAGTTTCAAGGTTTCGCGTGAGGATGTCGTGAGGAGATTGAGTGGCCGCCGAAGCTGTCCGAAGTGCCAAGCGACGTTCCATGTAGACTTTGCGCCATCCAAGGTGGATGGGATTTGCGATCGATGTGGAGAGCCGCTCGTGCAGCGCAGCGACGATCGTCGCGATGCGATCGAGATGCGATTGAAAGTCTATGACGAACAGACAGCTCCGCTTGTCCGCTATTACGATGAGCGGCAGTTATTGTTCCCTATGGATGCATCGGGTGCAGTGGATATCGTCTTTCGGCATCTCTCGCAGGAGCTGGCACCGTATCGGGGAACATGATCATTCTCAAGACGCCGGATGAGATTGCGGTGATGGCTCAGGCGTCGAGAGTGGTGGCAGAGACGTTACAGATCTTGCAGGAGGCTGTCCGGCCAGGCATCACGACTGATGAGCTGGACCGTATAGCCGAGGAAGAGATTCGGTCCCGTGGGGCGAAGCCGGCGTTTAAGGGGTATCGGAATTATCCAAAGACGCTTTGTGCCTCGGTGAATGACCAGGTTGTCCACGGGATTCCTTCCAGGCGAGTGCTCAAGGAAGGGGACATCATCGGACTCGACCTTGGGGCAATCGTTGGCGGGTTTTATGGGGACTCAGCAGTCACAGTCCCGGTGGGGCAGGCGACCGAGCGGAGTGTCCGTTTGGTTCAAGTGACCAAAGAAGCGATGTATCTCGGAATCAAACAAGCGGTGGTAGGTCACCGACTGTCTGATATTTCGCATGCGGTTCAGCAGCATGTGGAGTCTGCTGGGTACTCGGTCGTGACAGAGTTTGTAGGCCATGGAATTGGCCGGCAGTTGCATGAAGAACCACAGGTGCCAAATTATGGGAAGGCTGGGCAGGGGCCCAGGCTTCAGGCAGGGATGGTCCTCGCGATTGAGCCGATGGTCAACATGGGAGGCGCTGCCGTCAAGGTTCTTGATGATCGATGGACAGCTGTGACGGTAGATGGGAGTCTCTCGGCGCATTTCGAACATACGATTGTGATTGAGCCGAGCGGGCCGCCGCGTATTTTAAGCCGGCTCTGAGAAATTGAAGGCGTGGACATGCGGTTCGGAGAGAAGGGATAGAGGTAGTGCCAAAAGAAGATGTCATCGAAATTCAAGGCACAGTGAACGAGACGTTACCGAACGCGATGTTTCGGGTATCGCTGGACAATGGCCATAAGATTCTTGCGCATATTTCCGGGAAAATGCGCATGCATTTTATCCGCATTCTTCCTGGCGATAAGGTGACCGTGGAACTGTCGCCGTACGATCTGACACGCGGGCGAATCACCTATCGGTTTAAGTAGGAGTGTGAAATAGAATATGAAAGTGCGATCATCCGTCAAGCCGATCTGTGCAAAGTGTAAAGTGGTCAGGCGCAAGGGCGTAGTGCGAATTCTCTGCGAGAATCCGCGCCATAAGCAGCGTCAAGGATAGAGTGCGGCCTGGGGTGGGCGGCCTCCGTGCTCGCAGAACGCGCGCGATGAAATGGCGTTTGTTCGATGCGCGCAGTTGAGGCCCACCCAGCTCCGGACGGTGAGAGTGTTACAGGAAGAGGGTAGGAGGAATTATGGCTCGTATTTCTGGGGTAGATTTGCCGAGAGAGAAGCGGGCGGACATTGGTCTGACCTATGTCTATGGGATTGGCCGGGCATCCGCACTCTCTATCCTGAGCAAGGCCGGGATCGACGGAGCAATTCGTGTGAAGGACTTGAGCGAAGAGCATATCGTCAAGATTCGAGAAATTATTCAAGAAGGCTTTCAGGTCGAAGGCGATCTGAGAAAGACCTTCTCGATGAATATCAAGCGATTGATCGATAGCGGCACGTACCGTGGTCTGCGTCATCGGAAGGGGTTGCCAGTCCGTGGCCAGCGGACCAAGACGAATGCGCGGACAAGAAAAGGCCGTCGCTCCGGTGTGGGAAGCAAACCAAAGCCGCCTGCGCGTTCGGCGTAGTGCGTGGTCGTCACTTGACTAGGGAGCCTGTATGAGTATCAAAAAAGGGAAGAAGAAAGAGCGCCGGATCGTGCAGAGCGGGGTGGCCCATGTTCAGGCCTCCTTCAATAACACGATCGTCACTATTACCGACCTGAGTGGCAACACGATCGTGTGGGCAAGCTCAGGAAACCAAGGTTTCAAGGGCTCCCGCAAGAGCACGCCCTTTGCGGCTCAGCGGGCCGGTGAGGCTGCTGCGCGCAAGGCGATGGAGAGCGGAATGCGCCAAGTGGATGTCTATGTGAATGGGCCTGGGTCCGGTCGTGAATCGGCGATCAGATCGCTTCAGGCTGCTGGATTGCGGATCCATATGATTCGTGATGTAACCCCGATCCCGCACAACGGATGCCGTCCACCTAAGCGGCGGCGTGTCTAGTCCACAAGAATTGTTGGGCGCACCCACGCGGTGATGTCCAGTAACCGGAGGTAGAGCAGTGGCAAAGTATCGCGGTCCTGTCTGTCGGTTGTGTCGGAGAGAGGGTGAAAAGCTGTTTCTGAAAGGCTCGCGCTGTATGACAGAGAAATGCGCCATCGAGCGGCGAAGCTATCCTCCTGGACAGCATGGGCAAAAGCGCCCGAGGAACTCAGAATACAGCACCCAGCTCAGAGAAAAGCAGAAATTGCGCAGAATTTATGGTCTGATGGAGTGCCAGTTCCGTGGCGTGTTCGAACGTGCGGAACGCCAGTCCGGTATTACCGGTGAGGTGCTCTTACGGTTGCTGGAATGCCGATTGGATAATGTAGCCTACCGACTAGGATTCGGCGCTTCACGAAAAGAAGCCAGGCAGTTAGTAAGCCATGGGCATCTGACCATGAATGGTCGGAAGATCAATGTGCCTGGTGCGCAGGTCAAGGCGGGCGACATCATCAGCGTTCGAGAGCGAAGTCGCACAGTGATTTCAATCCAGGCAGCCTTAGAGTCGGTTGATGGGCGAGGTATTCCAGAGTGGTTGGAGCTGGACAAGACGGCATTTAAAGGTATGGTACGGGCACTGCCGTCGAAAGACCAGATTTCGCTGCCGGTCAATGAGCAGATGGTGGTGGAGTTGTATTCCAGGTAGATGCGGAATTAGGAGAGGGTCGGTCTCTGTGGTGAACTGGTACCGTTCAGTGGCTGACTACTCGATGAGTATGAAGGGGGAGTCATGATTAAAGCGATGAAAGACTTTCAGATCCCGATGCGGGTGGATATCGACAAAGATACGCATACCCCAATGTTCGGCAGGTTTACGACTGAGGCCTATGAACGTGGGTTTGGGACGACGGTTGGCAATGCGTTACGGCGTGTGTTGTTGTCGTCGCTGACGGGCGCGGCAGTGACCACCGTGAAGATCGAAGGGGTCCTGCACGAGTTCTCCACGATTCCTGGCATCACGGAGGATGTGACCTCCATTATTTTGAACGTCAAAGGACTGCGGCTCGCTGTACATACCGATAAGCCGAAGACGCTTCGTCTCAAGAAGAAGGGGCCTGGTGAAGCAAAGGGGTCCGACATAATTCATGATGCAGACGTGACCATCCTGACCCCGAATCTCCATATCGCGACGTTGGACAAGGATGCCTCGTTCGATATGGAAATGACGGTGAAACATGGGCGGGGCTACGTGCCCGCCGAGCGAAATAAGGAAGAGGGGCTGCCGATTGGTGTGATCGCGATCGATTCGGTGTTTTCACCCATCAAACGTGTGAACTTTCATGTGGAGAATGCCCGCGTCGGTCGCATGACCGACTATGATAAATTGACCTTGGAGATCTGGACGGATGGGACTATCTCGCCTCGCGATGCATTGTCCACGGCGGCCAGCATTATGCGTGATCATATCGATATCTTTATCAATCCCGATGAGCGAGTCGAAGGGCGTGCCGATCTTGGGAGCGATGAGGCGCAACGTGAGGTCAATAAGCATCTGTTCCGTAGCGTGAACGAGCTGGAGTTATCTGTCCGTGCTGCAAACTGCTTGAAGAACGCAAATATTAAGACTATCGCCGATTTAGTTCAGAAGACTGAAGGAGAGATGCTCAGGACGAAGAATTTCGGCAAAAAGTCGCTCAACGAAATTAAGGAAATCTTGACAGAGATGGGTCTGGGGCTTGGCGTAAAGCTGGATGCAGCACAACCAATCGGTGGTAGTCCGAAGAGCGAGTAACGAAACAAGAGGGAACCCGTGCGTCATAGAAAAAATGGCAGACAACTCGGACGAAAGACCAAACATCGATGGGCGCTGTTTCGAAGTCTCGTGACTTCGCTGCTCGAACATGAGCGCATCGAGACGACTGAGGCCAAGGCGAAAGAAATTCGAGGGTTCACGGACCGAATGATTACGCTTGGCAAAGAGGGGACCCTGCCGGCTCGCCGCCAAGCCCTCGCATTTATCCGGAGCAAAGATGTGGTCTCAAAGTTATTCAGCGACGTGGCAGTTCGATTTAAAGACCGTCCCGGTGGCTATACGAGGATGGTGAAGACGAGACGGCGAATCGGTGATGCCGCGAAGCTTGTTGCGATCGAACTTGTCACCAGGCCGGATGCTGCATCGGCGAAGAAACAGGTGCCTGCTGCTTCAACTTCTGCGACTCCTGCCGTCGGCTAGATCTCCTGTCTGCGAGATTTAGTCGGCGGCGTGGCGCAGCATTATTATTCCGACGATTCCCCAATCTCCCTCATCTCATCTCTGTCAAGTAGACCATGCCGTGGTTCCGGCATAAGTTTACTTGATATTAAGTGCATGCTACTATCGTGCCAGCATTATTCATGCTACTCAAAATGGGAGCAGGGACAACGTGTGGCAACGCTGGGTACGAGGAGGTTTGTTAGCGCTTAGTGCGGTGTTGGCCTGTTTCCTCGTATATTTGCTCGTGACCAATTCGACAACGGTTCCCACCCCGACGGCAGTGGCGCCAGGCTCCATGGACAGAGCTGACGCGACGATCTCCCAGTTTACGTTCACCCAAACGAAGGGCGATACGGTTCAATGGAAGGTGCAGGCGCAAGAGGCTCGGCTCTTTGAACGGGACAGACGGGCAATGCTCCAAGTTGTCGCAGTGACACTGTTCGGCCAGCAGGGAAAAGAATTGACGGTCACCGGAGATGAAGGGACATTGAACACGGAGACAAAGAACTTCGTACTCGCAAACCGATCAGAGCCACTCGTGATCCGTACTGAGAGTGGGTATGTGATTTACACAAACCATCTGGCTTGGACTGATCAGACGAGAGAGATCCGTACGCAAGATCCCGTCCGTATCGTTGGGCATGGCTTAGAGGTGACGGGGCGCGGGTTGTTGGGACATTTGGACCGTGAAGAATTTGAAGTACTTGAGGATGTACATGTGGATTTGGCTCCTGCTTCTTAATCTATTCCCGCTTGGGATGGCTTCATTGAGCGAGTCGGCTGACGCTGCTGTTCCCAAAGTCGGTGTTGATCAAGCGGTCAGCACGACCATTACGTCCAAGAAGATGACTGTGAAAAATCAGGACAGCCAAGCGATCTTTGAAGGGGCGGTTGTACTGACTCGCGGGTCTTTGGTTGTCTATTCCGATCGCATGGTTGTGCTGTTTCGCGCGCATGACCCCTCCACAAGCGATAATCAGAAATGGCATGAGGCCGTCAAGGGGGCTGCGTCCTCGAAAGGGCCTGATGCCGTGCCGGCTGTGTCGAGTCGATCGGTTAACAGGATTGAGGCGACCGGACGAGTAAAGATCGCAAAGGATTCAGGGAATGCGACTTGTGAGAAAGCCATCTACTACCAAGATGGGGATAAGATCGTCCTAACTGGTGACCCGGTGGCCTGGGATAAGGGAACAAGGGTCAGCGGTAAGCAAATCACCATGTTCTTGGCAGAGGATCGGAGCGTGGTGGAGGGAGGCTCGCATGTGCGAATCGAGCCGGATGGGGGGGCAACTAAGTGATCGAGTCGGTTCAGGGGAGTGCGTCGCTGACTGATTCCCCGGTGAACAAGGCAGAGGGTGGCTGGTTACGCGCGACAGGATTGGTGAAAAGTTTTCGTACGCGCAAGGTGGTGAAAGGTGTCTCAATCGAAGTCCGCGCCGGAGAGATCGTGGGTTTACTGGGACCCAATGGGGCTGGAAAAACCACCATTTTTGACATGATCGTCGGTCTGTGCCAGCCAGATGAAGGGGCGATCTCACTCGAGGAAGAGGCAATCACGGATCTGCCAATGTACAAACGTGCGCGGAAAGGAATTGGGTATCTTCCGCAAGAATCATCGGTGTTTCGACGCTTGTCGGTTGAAGACAATATTCTGGCAATTCTTGAAATGCTGAACTATTCTCGGTCAGAGCGTCGCGACCGAGTCAATGCCCTTCTCAATGAACTGGATCTTAGCCATATTCGAACGAGCATGGCGTATGCGTTGTCTGGTGGGGAACGGCGGAGGCTGGAAATTACTAGGGCACTCGCGACGAGCCCGTCATTCATGTTGCTCGACGAACCCTTTGCAGGGATTGATCCGATTGCCGTCGCCGACATCCAACAAATTATTACTCGATTGAAAGAAAAAGAGATCGGCATTTTAATCACCGATCACAATGTCCAGGAGACACTGTCCATTACGGATCGGGCCTACATTATCAACGAAGGGTTAATTCTTGAAGCAGGGTCTCCCGAATCAATTGTCAAGAGCGAGACAGCGCGCGCTGTTTACCTAGGAGAACGATTCAAGCTATGACGTGTAAGGGTGTGTGCGTATGAAGCTCCGGCTCGACCTTCGGCTGAGTCAAAAGCTGATCATGACTCCCCAGTTGCAGCAGGCGATTAAGCTGCTGCAATTGTCTCGACTCGAGCTCCAGCAGAGCCTCACTCAACATTTGATGGAAAACCCACTCTTGGATGAGCTCCCGACTGAGGCGGAGGACAGCGAAGCCGGAAGCGCAGAGGAAAAAGCGGAAGATGCGGCGGCATCGGCGGACAGCGAAGCATCGAATGCGGAGGAGTCGACTCCGGAAGAACGAGATACGCCGGATGAGGCCTCAGCGGCTGGTTGGGAAGAATACTTCGGGAGCGATCGCCGAATAGGCGGATCCGAGTCTCGGTCGTCCTCGCAGGATGAGTTTCCATCCTATGAACAAACGATGGCGAAAGCCACGTCCTTGGAAGACCATCTCCTCTGGCAGCTGTCGTTTTCAGGTTTATCGGGTCGTGCAAAGGAGATTGGGCGACTGATCATCGGTAATCTTGACGATGATGGGTACTTGCGCATGTCTCTCTCAGAGATGGTCGGAGGGACCGACGTCACAGAAACGGAGGCGGAGTCAGTCCTAAAGGATATCCAATGCTTTGATCCAACAGGCGTAGCGGCACGGGATCTTGTGGAATGTCTGCTCTTACAAATTGGGCATTTAGGGAAGAGTCCCATGGGATCGTTAGGGGCTCGGCCTGGCGCTTTAAAAGGATCAATTGTTGAAGCCATCGTCCAGCATCATCTTAAAGACTTGGAAAAAAAACAATATGCAAGGATCGCAAAAGCTTTAGGTGTCACAGTGGAAGAGGTTTTCCAAGCGACAAAGGTCATCGAAGTACTTGAGCCAAAGCCGGGGCGACCGTTTACGAATACCCAGAATTATGTGATTGTCCCTGATGTGTTTGTTGTTAAGAATGAAGGGGAGTGGGTCGTCCTATTGAATGACGATGGACTGCCTCGTATGAGAATCAGTCCGTACTATAAGCAATTGATGGGGACAGGAGAAAGTGGATCAGCGGAGACCAAGGCCTATCTTGACGAAAAGCTTCGGGCGGCGCAATGGGTTATTCGAAGTATCGAACAACGGAATAAGACGATTGTCAAGGTCGTGTCGAGTATCGTGAAGTTTCAGGAGCAGTTTTTTGAAAAAGGTGTGCAGCACCTAAAGCCGTTAGTACTTAAACAGGTGGCTGAAGATATAGGGATGCATGAATCGACCATTAGTCGTGTGACGGCGAACAAATATATGTATTGCCCGCAGGGAATGTTGGAACTGAAATTCTTCTTTAACGCCGGCCTGCAACGAGCAGATCAGCCTTCCGACATGATGTCGTCCGTGACAGTGCGCGAGATGATTCGAAAAATGGTGGCGGAGGAGGATACGAGCCACCCTCTAAAAGATGAAGAGATTGCTGCACGGCTGCTTTCACAGCAGGTTGTGATTGCCCGCCGAACCGTGGCGAAGTATCGGGCGGAAGAACATATTCCCTCTGCCACTCAGCGGAGACGTTTTTTTTAAAAGGTGCAGAAATAATGGCTGGGCTCGCCTTATTCATTTGGCCTATTGGGCTGGCTGTTAGCAGAGAGTCTCTGGAAGGTGAGCAGACTACTGTGACAGGATGTGGCTCACTTCCGTGAATCATCGACGTGTTGGTGTGCCCCTTAGTTTTCTGGAGCGTGCGAGACCTTCCCTATCCAGCTGCGTGTGTTGTGGTTTTCTATCCAGGGTTTCCTCTGGTGTTGTAGATGCGTAGATCTAACAATCAAAGTTGAATGGTAGACGGGCTGAGGTTGCTCAGCTTGAAAGGATACATGTCGATAAAAATTACCGGACGCCACCTCGTGATTACGTCGGCGCTCAGACAGCATGTAGAGAGTCGGGTTGAGCGGCTTGTGCGGTACGACGTGAAGCTGACCCACCTGGAAGTGATTCTGGGTGTGAGCAAGCTTCAGCATCATGCGGAGGTCGTGTGTACGATGCAGGGGCGACGAATTCAGGCAAAAGCTTCGACGCGGGAAATGTACGCGACGATCGACCAGCTTGTAGATCGCTTGGATACCCAGATAAGAAAACATAAGGAACGCCAGACTGACCATAAAGAACCGGTAAAGAGATCGGCTCGTAAGATTCTGTCTCCGGCTGTTCGTAAGGAAGAGGAGAAGATCGAAGTTGTGTGTCCCCCCAAAGTGATTTTGACTTTAGAGGAGGCGAAATGCCGGCTCGATTCTCTCCCTGGTTCGCTGGTGGTCTTCACGGCACGGTCTTCTGGAAAATTGCAAATTCTACAGCGTCTCGATCGTGATCGAGTAGTCCTCATCGATCCGTAAAGGGTAGGCAGGCATGGCTACACTCAAGCTGGTTGTCATCAGTGGTCTTTCCGGATCAGGGAAGTCGCATGCGCTCAAGTGCTTTGAAGATGTTGGGTATTTCTGTATTGATAATTTGCCTCCTGCCATTCTGCCGACCTTTGTAGAACTCTGTCATCAGCAAGGAGGGGAGATTAAGAATGTCGCGCTTGGAATCGATGTCAGGGAGCGCGTGTTCTTTTCCGACCTCGCAGGGGTTCTTGAGCGTGTGAAAGCGCTTGGGCATACGGTTGAGTTGATATTCTTCGAGGCCCGGGAAGAGGTCTTGGTTCGCCGATTCTCGGAGTCCCGGCGGCCGCACCCACTTCTTCCGCATCTTCCAGTCCTGGAGGGAGTACGAATCGAAAAAGAGCGTCTCTCCGACTTGCGATGCCACGCCGACCGGATTATCGATACTTCCGATCTGACGGTGCATGAGTTACGAGAGTTGTTGAACCGGCAGTTTAGAGAGGAGGGCGCGCCGCGTCGATTAACCATTTCTCTCGTAACCTTCGGCTATAAGTTTGGTGTGCCGTACGACATTGATCTTCTGTTTGATGTCAGATTTCTACGGAATCCGTTCTTTATTCCTGAACTGAAACCATTGACCGGGGAAGACTCACGGGTGAGGACCTATGTATTGGCTGATCCGGACGCCGTTGCGTTCGTTGGTCAATTGGAAGGCTTCTTCAAATTTCTCATTCCACTCTTTGAACGAGAGCGTCGCAGCTATGTAAATGTTGGAATCGGTTGCACTGGCGGGCGTCATCGGTCCGTGGCGATTGCCGGCCGACTCCAGGAAAGTTTTTCAGTGCTCGGATATCAAGCGACGCTCACTCACCGCGATCTCAGCAGGCTGTAACGCCTAGGCCTGCTCCGTACATCGCCTCGCAACCATACTCCTTGTTTTCATCTCTCTGCCTGTGCGCAAAAAGTGATTTCCTTGACAGCTAGAGCGTATGGACTATAGTTAGCATGTGTGTGATGTAGGTCTGCGCACACTCTCACGGGGTAGTACGGAATGGAAAATGGAATGCAAGTCAATATCCTGAAAGTTCTCGTTAGTTATTCTTTCTTGAGTGCAGTTACGAGTGTGGAGGTCTGGTTATGAGTTGCCGTCTGCGCAGAATGTACAGAAAGACTTGTCTTGCGCGAATAG
>JANNXZ010000078.1:0-3081 GCA_031409835.1 Nitrospirota bacterium | reverse complement strand
TTGGGCAACCGAGCCGGCTACCCAAAAGTCGAGCTGGCTGATCTCGGATTGGCGGCACTGTTTCACGACTTAGGGAAAACCAATATCCCCATGGAGGTGCTCAACAAACCCGGCGAGTTCACGGACGATGATTGGAAGATGATGCGAAGTCACCCGGTCGAAGGCGCGCTCAACCTGACCAAAATGCGTGGCATCACTAACTTGCCTGGACGCATGGTTTCGGCATCCTTCGAACATCATATGAACTTGGACTTCTCCGGCTATCCCAAGTTGAACGTCTCGTGGAAGATGTCGATGACCGGCCGCATTCTCATGATCGCCGACTGTTACGACGCCATGACCTCATCGCGGGTGTACCGACGCGAACCGATGTCTCCATCGAAGGTGTTGGGATTCATGTTCGGAAAGGCCGGTACATCCTTCGACTCCACTCTGATGAAACTCTTCATGACCTGCGTGGGGATCATTCCGATCGGCAGCCTGGTCATGCTCGACACAAACGAACTCGCGGTCGTACTGAAGCCTGCCGTCGATCCAGCCGATGCCGAGCATCCATACGTCAAGGTCATCACGGACGAAAATGGGGCCGCCATCGAGAACGGACGGGAGATCGATCTTCACGAGAAAGATGAAACCGGCGAGTGTCGCTACAACATCGTTCGCCTCATCGACAATGCCGAACACAAGTTCGACACCAGCCGATACTTCGTCTAGCCTCCGCGCAACCCAATCCCTTGACAGAGCCTGCCCCCCCAGTTATTCTCGCAACAGTTACACTGGTGGCATTCATTACCAACAAGGAGCGCGTGTTATGCATACAATGGGAATCCTCTTGGGGCGGATCACCCTCCCCTTAGTCGCCGCAGGCATGTTCTTGCTCGCATCTCTTCCTGCCGCACAAGCTACCGAGGCCTTCAAAATGGGTGTCGTCGATCCTCAGGCCGTCTTAGAGAAATCGAAAGCGGGCAAAAAAGCCTTGGACGGGCTCAAAGAATATGTCTCCACCAGGCAAAAGTTGTTGACCGGTGACGAAGAGGACTTGCGTAACACGGAGAAGACACTCAAGGAGCAAGCCGCGAAGTTAAGCGACACCGAGAAAAAAGAAAAAGAGACACAATTCCGCACCAGGGTCCAAGAGTTTCAGAAACGCGCGCAGGAATTTAATCAGGAACTGCAGGGCAAGCAGAAGGAATTGGTCGATGAGTACATGAAGAAAATTTCCTTGGCCACGAAAACTGTAGCGGAAAAAGGCGGGTTTGCCCTCGTCGTCGATAGAGGCAGCGAACAGACGGTCAAGATTGTGATCTACAGTAAAGACACTATCGATCTAACCGACCAGGTGACCAAGGAGTTTGATCGAGTCAACAGCAAATAACCGTTCCCGAACGCGAATGGGACCTCGGGCTCTCCGAGGTCCCATCAATGTTCCATCGGATAGCCCGCCTCCCGCCAGCCTTTGATTCCCCCATCCATCGACACCACATTCGTATAGCCCATGTGCTGAAGCGCATCCGCGGCTAAAACCGACCGGTAGCCGCCTCCGCAATACAACAGAATGGCATCTGCTTTATTCGGAATGAGCGTTTCCACATCGCGTTCAATAGTGCCTTTTCCCAGATGACGGGCGCCCTTCGCGTGATCCTTCTCGAACTCGTGGTCCTCACGCACATCGAGAAAATGCAGCGCCTCACCCCCATCGAGTTGAGCCTTAGCCTGTGCCACCGTACATTCTTTAACCCGCACTCGTGCCGCATCCACCAACTTGAGAAAACCAGGATTGTGTTTCATCTCCGCTCCCTTCCCTGTCTTGCTTCAAAATAAGGTAGTCTGCTCAATCCCCGGCCTGCGAAACGTGGCAGGAACCGCTGTATCGTTCAAAACTGATAATCCTGCCTTGCGTCTGGAGACCTCGAACAATTGTTCGATCATCGCCCAGTAGGGGCCTGCACCCCGGTGACGTTCGAAAAAGCCTCCCTCGCTGATCGACCCACCACGCACATCCAGAATTCGATTCGTAATCTTGGTGATTCGATCTGGAAATGCCGCCGCCATTCGCTCCATGAACACCGGCTCCACAGGTCCAGACAGACGCAGCAGTGTCGCCATGGCCTCGACCGCCCCGGCTTGTTTCGCTCGGGCCAACAGATCAGGCACATCCTCATCGTTAAGGCCAGGAATGATTGGAGACAGCGAGATGCCGGTTGGAATCCCGGCATTCGCCAACGTCGCCATCGCCTCGAAGCGTTTCCGGCTGGAAGGCGCATGAGGTTCGACCTTGCGTGCCACCTCATCGTCTGAAAACGGGATGCTGAAATACACATGAACTGACGCCTCCCGATGCAACCGACGCAACACATCGAGATCGCGCAAGACCAACACCCCTTTCGTGATAATCCCGATCGGATTCCGATACTCAGCACAAACCTCCAAACAGGCCCGCGTCAATTCCAGCGAGGCTTCCAGCGGCTGATAACAATCGGTGTTCCCCGAGAACAGGATCAGTTCACCCTTCCATGAAGGCTTTTCGAACGTCCGGCGGAGCAGAGTCGCGGCCTCCCGCTTCACGACAATCTTGGACTCAAAGTCAGTCCCGGCGCCGAATCCCCAATACTCATGCGTGGGTCTGGCATAGCAGTAGGCGCAGGCATGGAAGCAGCCGCGATAGGGGTTGAGGCTCCATCGAAACGGCAAATCGGGGCTCTCGTTCCGGCTGAGAATGTCGCGGGTCGCATCTTCAAAGATCTGCACCTGCACATGGGGCGCAGGCTCCAAAAGATCTCGGTGCTGTGACTCAAACGGATTCGGTGGATTCATCACCATGCGCATCGGAATATGGTCCTCGATTCGTTCGCTCCTGTCAACGGGACAACCCTCGCCTGCCAAGGCCGAATATCACGGTCGGATCGATTGACTAACCCCTACCCCGATGCTAAATTCCAGCCGCTTTCTGGAACCACACGGCTATGTACGATCTCCGCTATTTACGCGACGAGTTAGACGCTATCAGGGAACAGCTTGGCCTCCGTGGCGCCGATGTCCCTTGGGATAGAATTCGCACGCTGATTGAGCAACGTCGGACCT
>JANNXZ010000077.1:0-3841 GCA_031409835.1 Nitrospirota bacterium | reverse complement strand
AGACGTCGGGAACGATCGTGGCGGGGTGACCGAACTCGCCGTAGTAAATTTCTCACAGGCTATGATATACATCCCCGCTTGAATCGGCATATGGATTGCTGCATCTCGCAGGTCTCGCTTGTAGGTTCCTCTTCACCTGGTATTAGGAAGATGAAGTATACATTCCTTGTTCTGCTCGGCTGTTTGACCTTGGCGAGTCCCAATGTCCTCCTGGCGCAACAATCCCCCCAACTGTTGACTCATGGGGCAATGAAAGAGTGCTACGAAGGTCGCGTTACTCAAGACCGGACCAGCCGAGTCGGCCATTTCGAGAAAGGCCAGGCCCTGGGGGAACAAGCCGTAGCCTTGGACGATCGATCTGCCGACGCACACTTCGCCCTGTTCTGTAATTTAGGCGAATTAATGCGGATCGATGGGGAGCTGAGTATCACATCGGTCATGGGTTTCCGCCGCATCACGAAAGAGCTCGACCGGACGCTGGAGCTCGCACCCGAACACCTTGACGCCTTGTCGGCCAAAGGGACCTTCCTTCTCAGGCTTCCCTCCCTGCTCGGAGGCGATAAAGAAAAGGGCGAGAAGCTCCTTCGGCACGTACTCCTGAAATCACCGCAATCCGTCAATGCCAGGCTCAGCCTGGCCAAGAGCTATTGCGCCGATGGCCGCCACAACGAGGCTCTCTCCCTTGCCTCCGAAGCACTGAGTCTCGCTCAAGCCCAACGGCTGGATGATTTCGCGCCTGAAGCGGCAAAAGTCTTGGCTCAGCTCCAGACGAACGCCGCCAAGTCAAATTAGTCCCACTCTCCCTTCCCACTGTCTTCCTGGCACCAGGCATGAAATCATGCTATCTTGAGCCCCCAAACAGGGAGCTGCACGTGCCTCTCGTTCCCTGTGCGCTTCATGAAGAGACACATTGAGGATTTTCACCATACTATCAGGGGCATACCATGTTACTTGAGGGGAAAAAAGGGCTCATCATCGGTGTCGCCAACAAGCACAGCATCGCTTGGGCTATCGCACAATCGGCAGCGGGTCAAGGGGCGCAGCTAATCTTCAACTATCAGAACGAGCGGCTGAGGGAAAACGTCGAGGAACTGGTTGCTACCATGCCTGGCGCGAAAGCCTTCCCCTGTGACGTGGGAGACGATGCGCAAATCGCAGCCTTGATGCAGAGCGTGGAGAAAGAAACTTCGAAACTAGACTTCCTCGTCCACTCCGTCGCCTTCGCCCCGCGCGAAGAACTCATGGGGCAATTTGTGAATACCACGCGGCAAGGATTCGCCACGGCACTCGATGTGAGCGCCTATTCGCTCGTCGCTGTCACCAGAGCCGCTCTTCCCTTAATGACCGATGGCGGCTCCGTCGTCACGCTGACCTACCTCGGAGCGGAACGGGTCGTGCCACACTACAACGTCATGGGGGTCGCCAAAGCCGCGCTCGAAGCCACCGTCCGCTATCTCGCCCATGACCTCGGCCCCAAGAATATCAGGGTGAACGCCATCTCTGCCGGTCCGATTAAGACGCTCGCCGCCCGCGGCGTCTCCGGCATCAGCAAAATGGTGGATCACCATCGAGAATTCGCACCGCTCCGCCGCGCCACAGAACAAGGCGAAGTCGGTGACACGGCGTTGTTCTTGGTCAGTCCGCTAGGACGTGGAATTACCGGAGAAGTGATCTATGTCGATGGCGGATATCATATCCTTGGGTCGTTGGCGTCAGTGGAATAACGTAAAACGTCGCTCGTGAATCGTGCGCGAGACAAGCAAGACGTGCGCGACAGGCGCGACTCGCGAAGATGACACTTCCGATCCGTCCCGCTTTTCCCGCACGTCTCGCGCGGGCAACCAGATACACTTCACGATTCCTAGCTGCTATTCCAGCGTTCGCCTGAGGGTTTTCAATTTTCCCCGCTTCGTCTTACTCTCCAACCGCCGTTGCTTCGAACCCTTCGTTGGCTTCGTGGCTCTGCGTTTCTTGCGCGGGATAGCCACGCTCTGAATGAGCTCGCTCAGCCGAGTGAGAGCATCCTCTCGATTCTGCTCCTGGCTTCGATACTGCTGGGCCTTGATGGTGATCACACCACCTTCTGAAATGCGGTGATCTTTCAATTTCAGCAACTCTTCCTTGTAGAATGGCGGTAAGGATGAGGCAGCAATATCGAACTGTAAATGAATCGCGGACGAGACTTTGTTGACATTCTGCCCGCCGGCACCCTGAGAACGCATCGCATGGATGTCGATCTCAGAGTCGGGAATAGTGATGTGTGAGGAGATGTGTAGCATCAAGATCACGGACCATGTCTTTGAGAGGCAGGTTGACGGATAAGAGCAAAGTATACTTCGGTGTCGAAGGGATTGAAACCGCCTTGGCCAACTATAGCTACGTGCCCTCCCTCAGAGGGAGATCAACTCGGGAAGGCTTGAGAAAGGGAGGTTACTGTAATTCAGGCAGGCGATCGATGATTCTCAACCGTACCTCTTCTCCCACCTGCATTTGTACCATCTTGGTCGTCAGGCTCTCACGAACCCGATGGGCATCCTCCATCTTAAATTGAATCTGCCCCCCGCTCCGCTCAACCAGGTGGAAGAGCAACAAGTTCGTGATGTGCTGCAATTCTTCGTCACTCGTGTGCGAGCTCATATTCAAGATCTTGGACATTGGAGTGGCTCCAGTTTGGTCATCGGACTAGCCCCATTTATGCCGAATCCCCTGCTGTTCCACAATGACCCAAAGGGAGGGGTAGACTGCTTCTATAAAGAGGTGCTCCATCCCCTGTCACATCGGGCCGCGCTTAACTGCGCTGGCATTACAATGATTTATGGGTAGTAGGCTGCTTGCAGGTTGGAGAAGCATTATTATGGCGTGCCGGAGCTTCAGTATGACTTCGGGGAAGGAAGTTCAACGAATCAGATCTTCGAGTCCTGATATTCTTCGTGCCAGGCCATCTGGATCGCTTCGAGGATTTTCTCGTTCGATTTCTTGGGATCGTCCCTGAAGTCGTGGAGTGCCACGATCCAGGCATGCAGATCAGTGAATCGGACAGTGAGCGGATCTGTCTCCGGATGCTCTTCGACTAAACGGATCGCAATATCCTCAGTATCCTGCCATTTCAGTTCCATATCCACTCCTCATGTTCCGTCGTAAGTCGACCATGGCATTGGTGCGGGATCGTTGCTATGTGACCTCAGAGACCTTTTTCCCCTGCAGCCCCTTCGTGAGCGAATCGTTCAAAAGTGCCACGGTCAAAGGCTTTGCGGCCTGTTCGAGGTCCGCCATGCGTGCACGGATGGCGCGCGGATCTGTGCCGTCTTTTGTAGCGGCCAGCGCTACCAGCGCGGTACGAGTGGCGGCGATGTTGTCGGATGCGATGAGATGGCCTCCCTCCAGGAGGGATTTCTCCGTCGTCGTGATCATTGCACCGGCATCCAGTCGCGCTTCGATCAATTTGCGTGCGGAGACATCATTCGCAGCAAACTTGAATGAATCTTCGATCATTTGCGTTACTTCACCGTCCGACAAACCGTAGGACGGCTTGACCTCGATAGACTGGCTTTGTCCCGTCCGCATGTCTTTCGCCAGTACGTTGAGAATGCCGTTTGCATCAATCAAGAACGTGACTTCGATGCGTGGCACACCGGCGGGCAAGGGTGGCACCTTGAGCCTGAATCGCGCCAGGCTTCGATTGTCTTTGGCTAGCTCGCGCTCCCCTTGAAGAATGTGAATGTCCACACCGGTCTGGCCGTCCACGTAGGTTGTGAACATCTCTTTTGCGCCGGCTGGAATGGTCGTATTCCGTCGGATCACGCTGCTCATCACGCCGCCCATCGTTTCGATGCCGAGCGAT
>JANNXZ010000076.1:0-2241 GCA_031409835.1 Nitrospirota bacterium | reverse complement strand
AGAAACGCTTTATCGCGTTGAAGCAGACAAGGCCAAGCTCGCGAGTCTCTCTAGTCAGTTTTACTCAGACGAAAAAGGTGCTCGCCAGCGACCGAATACCGATGTCACCGACCAGTCGAGGGAAATCCTCATGGGGCGGAGTAAGTACTCCGGGAAAAGTGTGTCGGAAGCTGCGTACGAAATGCTCCGCGAGGCGAATCGCTCGATGCACGCAAAAGAGCTTGTGCAGCGATTGGTCGAGGGGGGGCTCCAGATCAAGGGGAAAACGCCATTGACATCTGTGGCTACGTCATTGAAGCGGGATAAGCGGTTCAGGAAAGTAGGTCCGAATACGTTCGAAGCATTGGAAGAGTCCCTGATCCACGCAGTGTAGTGTATCCGCTAGGTAGACCTCAAAATACACGAAGGGGGGTGAGAGTCTTGGCGACGAAGAAAGCAGCAAAAAAGAAGAAGAAGTAGTCCCCGCCTTGATTCTAGCGTCGGGGGCAAGGCCACTTGCTCCCGACGTTAAATGACATCTCCGTTACCCGCACGCCACAGCTCATCTCGCCTGAACTGGCAAGACCGCGTGCAAATTTTCATTCAAGAAGATGAGCGGCAGCCCAAATGACTCATGACGGTTCGTCGCGAAGGCGCGTTCCTCGTGAAGTGTATCTCGCGTGCGACGATACAGACACACCGTTCCGTCCTGCGCTTCACGAACGACGTTTCACGCACAAGAGTCGCGTGTCCGCGCTTGCAGCAGAAATATTCATGAAGAATGCGGGTTAAGAGGCTTGGAGTGCCACAAGCGATGCGGGTCGCGATGCAACCATGGCAGAGCGAGGCTCAGACGCGGTGACTGTCTCGTCGGCGTTGAGCAACACCCAGCTATCAGGATGGGTGAGAATCTGTTGAACGAGTCGTGTGTGTATTGCATGCCCCGAACGCTCGGCGACTAAATGCCCAATAAAAGGCATACCGAGCAAGGAAAAGTCTCCGATCAGGTCCAGGATCTTGTGTCGCACGAATTCATTCGTAAAGCGAAGACCTGATTCATTGAGAATGCCGTCTTGAGAGAGAACGATCGTATTGTCCAGATTGCCGCCCTGGCCAAGCCCGCGAGCCCAGAGGGCTTCCACTTCCTCCAAGAATCCGAATGTCCTGGCATCTGCGATCTCCCGCTCAAATGCATGCGCTGAGTGCTCATAGGCGTAGGTCTGAGTCTGGATCAAAGGATGATTGTAGTGGATGGAATAGGTGATCTTCGTGGTCGAGGACGGTTCAATACGAACTCGACGAGCTCCATCCACCACCTCGAGAGGCCGAGTGATTTTCAGATAGGGCTGCCGCCGGCTCTGAGAAACAATCCCAGCTGACCGAATCAAGCGAACGAAGTGTGCCGAGCTGCCGTCCATGACAGGAGCCTCACTGGCATCGAGCTCCACATAGGCATTATCGATGTCGAGTCCGGCCAAGGCGGCCAAGACATGCTCAATCGTCTTGACCTGAAACCCATTGCCGCTGATTGCAGTGCAGAGCTCCGTAGGCACCAAATACTCAATGGAGGCTGCGAGGGACGCTCCGTCGTTACCGTTCCGGTTCACAAAGACGACGCCTGTATTTGCTGGAGCAGGCCTGAGCGTAAGCGTAACGGGTTGTCCTGAGTGGAGCCCAACTCCCGCACAACTCACGGCATTCGCTAAGGTTTGTTGATTTCTCACACGTCTCCTCAATAAATTACACAGAGGGGTATCAGCAACTCGTGTGCCAGCAGTTATTATTGGGGAATACTTTCGTATCTCATTGATAACAAAAATAAAATAATCTTGCTATGCGATAGTAAGCCCTGTTGTAAAAACATGACACCTGTGACTTTTCAAGGATTATTGAGTTGTCAGTTATGCCTCAATCATGACGAGCCGGCGCAACTGCTCATGGAGTCGATCATCGCAATTGGCGGCAAGGGTTGACGGAAATGGCTCACGGTCTATGGATGGCTGACAAGGAGACTGCTGCGATCAGTCGATGTCGGAAGAACTATAAGCCGCTTGTCTGACCAGAACGTTTCCACTTGGTAACCATAGACAATTACGGCCGTGGATCCAGCTCGATGAGTCCTTTCCGAATGGCCAGGATGGCCGCTTGCGTACGGTCATAGACTTGCAACTTGTGGAAAATGTTCCGCACATGATTCTTGACGGTCTTTTCGCTCAGGTCCAAGTTATTGGCAATTTCCTTGTTCGTCTTGCCGTCCGCGAC
>JANNXZ010000075.1:0-2712 GCA_031409835.1 Nitrospirota bacterium | reverse complement strand
CCCCTTACGCTCACATTTCACCAGTTACGTTCATGCCTCACTGCAAGTCTGGGCGTTTTCTTGTGGGGGAAAGGGTGAGAAGTAATGAAAATGTACCGTGAGGCTTTTGCGGGCTCAAAACATCTATTAACAAGAGCGGTCGATGCCGCCCGTTACTGTGCACATCGAACAACAGAGTTTCATCGTGCGCGTTCTGAGAGCACAGAATATCAGCAGGCGCCACTCCCTCTTTTGCTCCAGAGCATAGGATGAGCGCAGGCGTCGTTCGAAGTGCTAGTCGTGTGGGGATGGTGCGAGAATTAGGCGTGGCCGGTCGTGTGGGCGCGGTCGGCGATCTTCTTGCGGAGGCGGGCTTTTTCGAGACTGATTTCAGCTTCTTTAACTTCGGAGGGCAGGCCACCGGCCTTGAGCCGTTCCTCGGCCTTTTCAACGGCAGCTTGGGCGCGGCCTACGTCGATGTCTTCGGCCTTCTCGGCGATCTCGGCCATGATCGTCATTTTGGTTGGTGTAATTTCCGCATAGCCCCAGAGGATGGCCATGTGGTTGGTCAGATCCCCCACGCGATAGTGCAGTTCACCAATGCGTAACGTAGTAAGGAAATGACAGTGTCCCGGCAACACACCGAACTCACCCTCTGAGCCAGGGGCGATGACTTGATCCACCTGCTGGCTCAAGAGCAGCTTCTCCGGCGTCACCACTTCTAATAAGAACGTTCCTGCCATTCGTTCCTCGTGAAACGTGAAAGGTTAGAGGTGAAAGGTAAAACCGATGAAGCGTGTTCTTCTCGTTTCACCTTTCACGTTGTACTTCTCACGCCGCTAGACTTTCACTCCCATTTTCTCTGCCTTCGCGATCACTTCCTCAATCGGGCCGACCATGTAGAACGCCTGTTCCGGGAGGTGGTCATATTTGCCAGCGAGGATTTCCTTGAAGCTTCGCACCGTGTCTTTGAGCTTCACGTACTTGCCGGGCGAGCCGGTGAAGGCTTCGGCGACGTGGAATGGCTGTGATAGGAAGCGCTGAATCTTCCGCGCCCTGGCCACGGCCATCTTGTCGTCTTCCGACAATTCGTCCATGCCGAGAATGGCGATAATATCTTGGAGGTCTTTATACCGCTGCAACACGGACTGGACACCTCGTGCGACCTTATAGTGATCTTCGCCGATGACTTGCGGGTCGAGAATACGCGAGGTGGAGTCGAGCGGGTCGACGGCTGGATAGATACCCAGCTCGGCCAATTGTCGCGACAACACGGTGGTCGCGTCCAAGTGGGCGAAGGCCGTGGCCGGCGCCGGGTCGGTCAAATCGTCTGCCGGCACGTAAATGGCTTGCACCGAGGTGATCGATCCACGCTTGGTGGAGGTGATGCGTTCCTGTAATTGTCCCATCTCGGTTGAAAGGGTAGGTTGATAGCCGACTGCGGACGGCATACGTCCGAGCAATGCGGACACTTCTGAACCGGCCTGGGTAAATCGGAAGATATTGTCCACGAAGAGCAGCACGTCCTGGTTCTCTTCATCGCGGAAATATTCGGCGACGGCCAGTCCAGTCAACGCGACTCGCAGGCGGGCTCCTGGCGGTTCGTTCATTTGGCCATAGACCAATGCGACTTTCGACTTGGTGAAGTCCTTGGGGTCGATGACCTTCGACTCCTGCATTTCGTGCCAGAGGTCGTTGCCCTCACGAGTCCGTTCACCGACGCCCGCGAACACGGAGAAACCACCGTGGTGCAAGGCGATGTTGTTGATGAGTTCCATGATGATGACGGTCTTGCCGACTCCGGCGCCGCCGAAGAGGCCGACTTTGCCGCCTTTGCTGTAAGGCTCGAGGAGATCGACGACCTTGATGCCGGTTTCGAGCACTTCGGTTTTGGTGTCCTGATCTTCGAGCAGCGGCGCAGGCCGGTGAATGGGGTACGTCTTTGTCGTCTTGATGGGCCCCATTTCATCGACTGGTTCGCCCAGCACATTGATTAACCGTCCCAACGTCTCTCGGCCGACCGGCACAGAGATGGGAGCTCCTGTATCGTTAACTGCCATACCCCGCGTTAGACCGTCGGTTGTGGACATTGCGATGCCGCGGACTCGGTTCTCACCGAGGTGTAGCGCGGTTTCAAGGGTGATACTGACAGCCGGTGTGCCGGCGGCTTTATTCTCTTCCTGCGTCACTTTGAGGGCGTTGTAAATGTTCGGCAGTTGTCCGGGAGGAAACTCCACGTCCACCACCGGTCCAATGACTTGAATCACTCTTCCTGTGCTCATAACGCTCCTTCTCTCGCAAGTTCTGAAACCTGAGTCATGAGTTCTGAGTTGTAGGTTCTGGCGGAGTTTTTACTCAGCACTCAGCACTTCCAATCTACTTTAGTGCTTCCGCGCCGCCGACGATGTCCATCAATTCTTTGGTAATGGCGGTCTGGCGGGTCTTGTTGTAATGCAAGGTCACTTTCTTAATCAGTTGTCCCGCGTTCCTGGTTGCGCCGTCCATCGCCGCCATCCTGGCGCCATGTTCCGCTGCGGCTGATTCCAGCAAGATGCGAAACGTCTGTGTCTGGAAATGTTTCGGAATGAATACGTTCAAGAGGTCGGCTTCGCCCGGTTCATAGAGGTAGCTGCCGCCGGTTGTGCCTTCTGCTTGCGTCGCACCGAACTCGGCTACCGCATCGATGGGGAACAGCTTCTCCACGATCACACGCTGTTGAATGGCCGATTTGAA
>JANNXZ010000074.1:0-5268 GCA_031409835.1 Nitrospirota bacterium | reverse complement strand
AACGGGAGAAAGGCCTGCGTAACGGCGATCTGTCCAATCACGTTGACCTCAAGCTGTTTCCGGAGTTGCGACAACGGAATCACTTCAAGCGGACTTCCGATCACGATCCCGGCATTATTGACAAGCCCTCCAAGACCCGCCGCGCCCACAGCCCGCTGCACCACTTCGGCGGATCGTGCAATCGACGGCTCATCGGTGACGTCGAGCATGATGGGAATAATCGATGGACCGCCCTTTGCCGCAAGCGCCTCCCCTGCCCGAGGATCACGCACACCGGCAAACACCGTCATCCCACGACCGGCGCAATTGAGGGCGCACGCCGCACCGATACCGGTCGAAGCGCCAGTCACAACAACAGACAGGGGAGAGTTTATTTGGTCTGTTTGGTTCATTTGGTTTCTCTGGTTTGTTTTGTTCATTTGGTTAGTTTCGTTCAACCAAACAAACGAGACAAACCAAACAAACCAAATAAACAAGTTGAGAGTATCATGGCTGCCCGCAGGAGAGTAGCCTACTCGGATGTAACCAAGAATTAACCTCGACGACCTTGACAGGCCAGAGGGCCATTCATTATGGTTTCAGAGCGTAACTGCCGAGGTAGATAGGCTGAAGGTGTTAAGACTGAAGTGTTCGGAGCCCCGCCTTCAGCCTAAAAGCCTTTAGCCTGTATCCGGAGCCTTCAGCCTAAACACCTGGGTCGTTACTATTTTATGGCAAAGATCGCCGTTATCGACATTGGAACGAACTCCATTCATATGGTGCTGGCTGAGATTCAGCCGGACGCAGGCTACAAGATTCTCGATCGCTTCAAGGACATGACGCGGCTCGGGAACGGCGCATTTACAACGCACCGCCTCTCCGACGAGGCCATCGCACGCGGGCTCGACGTCATTCGCAATCTCGTCACGCTGGCCAAGAACAAGGGCTACGAGCGCATCATCGCCGTCGCCACCAGCGCCGTGCGCGAGGCGAAAAATGGAGGAGACTTTATTGATCTCGTGGCCAAACAGGCGGGGCTGAAAGTCCGCGTCATCAGCGGCATCGAAGAAGCCAGGCTGATTTTCCTGGGCGTCAAAAACAACGTGCCCATGACAGAACAGCCGGTGCTCTCGGTGGATGTCGGTGGTGGATCGGTCGAACTGATGGTCGGAAACCGCGATCAGCTCCTCCACGCAAAGAGCCTGAAGCTGGGCGCCATCAGACTGGCGGATGAATTCCTCAAGCGAACGCCACCGTCCGAAAGAATGCTCCGCTCACTCGAAGATACGGTCACGGCCCAGTTACAGGGCGCGCTCGATTCATTCAAGACCAAACGATTCGACTCCCTGATTGCCACCTCCGGTATGGCGGCCAACTTGGCAGAAGTCATTCATCTGCGCCGAACGAATCGCCCGCTCCCACAAATCAATCTCGCCACGATTTCACTGAAGGACGTCAAAGAGATCGAACAGGATCTCCGTCTATCCACCATCAGAGCCCGCCTGGCGATCCCTGGATTAGATCCCAAACGCGTCGATACCCTGTATCCTGCCACCGTGGTCCTTCGCCGTCTGATGGAACTCTCGGGGCGAGATGAACTGATCCTCTGCGACAAAGCCATTCGTGAAGGCATCATCTACGACTTTGTCCAACGCCACCGCGAACGGCTCAAAACGGAAGCGGAAATTCCCGATGTGCGGCGGCGCAACGTCATGGCGCTGGCCCGTCGCTGTCACGCCCCGGAAGCCCATAGCCTTCATGTCGCCGGCCTCGCCCTGCGCCTCTTCGACCAAACCACACGTCTCCATCGTTTGGGGCCCACCGAGAGGAACTGGCTTGAATACGCCGCAATCCTGCACGATGTCGGCTACCTCATCAACGAACACCAGCACCACAAGCACGCCTACTATCTCATCACCAATAGCGGCCTCGGTGGATTATCCAGCGAGGAGATTCAGATCGTCGCGAACGTGGCGCGCTACCACAGGCGCGCAATCCCGCAACTGAAGCACGAAGAATTCGACACCCTCTCACCCAAGTACAAACGAATCGTGCGGATACTGTCCGCACTGCTTCGGATCGCCGATGGCCTGGATCGAACACATTTTTCAGTCGTCCGCAACCTCGATGTGCGGCTCGGCGCCACCATGACGATCCGCCTGCATGTGACGGGCGATGTGGAGTTGGAAACCTGGGCCGCCGCAGGCCGAGCGGACCTCTTTGAACGCGTGTTCCGCCGCCGCGTGAAGTTTTCCATCATCTCGCAGGACGATGCCGCATGAGCAACCAGCCATCTCCATCCATCATTCCCCACCCTTACCCGGGGAAACTCATCATCGTCGAGGGCATCGACGGGTCCGGCAAGAGCACACAATTGCTGTTGCTGCACAAGTGGCTGGAGTCAAAAGGCCATCGAGTCTTCTTCACGGAGTGGAACTCCTCGGAACTGGTCAAAGACACGACCAAACGGGGAAAGAAAAACAAAAGCCTGACGCCGACGACATTCAGCTTGCTGCACGCGACCGACTTTGCCAGCCGCCTCTATCACGAAATTTTACCCCCGCTCAAAGCCGGCATGATCGTCTTGGCCGACCGCTACATGTACACCGCGTTCGCGCGTGATGTAGTCCGCGGCGTGTCGCCTGAATGGATTCGCAAACTCTACAGCTTCGCCATCACACCCGACATGGCCTTCTACTTCAAGATACCGATCGAGGCAGCCATCTCGCGGCTTCTTGGAGGTACGCGCGGGCAATTCAAGTACTACGAAGCCGGCATGGATATGAACCTGAGCCAGGACGTCACCGAAAGTTTCCGCCTCTTCCAATCGCGTATTCTGGACCAATACGACAAGATCGTCGATGAGTACCAGCTCATCACGATGGATGCGACACAAGACATCGAAGCCCAGCAGAACGACATGCGCCAGCTCGTGGGAGAGGCGCTCAACGATTTCAAACCAAAACGGGGCACCCATGGTCGACGCACAGTATTTTGGCGACGGTTTGACGTACCTAAATCCGAGTGACCTCAAAGGGAAACTCATTGCCATCGAAGGCACCGATGGTGTCGGTCGCTCCACGCACATCGAGATGTTGCAGGAATGGCTGGAGGTGCAGGGCTATGGCGTGATCACGACCGGCTGGACCCGCTCCAATCTCATGTCGAAGACGATCGAAATGGCCAAAGAAGGCAACATTCTGGACCGGTGGTCGTTCAGCCTGCTGTACGCCACCGACTTTGCAGATCGCTTAGAACACGAGATCATCCCCGCGCTTCGTTCGGGCTTCATCGTCCTGGCCGACCGGTATATCTATACAGCCCTCGCACGCGATTTTGTGCGCAGCGGGAACCGCCAGTGGGCGAGAGACGTCTTCGGGTTCGCCTTAGTTCCGGATCTCGTCTGCTACATGCGCATCGACGTCGAAACACTCGTGCTGCGCGTCATCGAAACCAAAGGGATGAATTTCTGGGAATCAGGAATGGATATTCGTCTCGGCAACGATCTCTACGACAGCTTCAAGAAGTACCAGTCGCTCCTGATCGAGGAGTTCGACAAAATGGCGGAAGAGTTTCACTTCGAAGTGATCGATGCCAGACAATCGCCGGATGAGATTCAAGAGGCGCTGCGCAGCAAGATTCAGCCGCTCCTCGCCACCAACCTGCGAAGCCCAGCGCTGCCGTCCGACCGCCTGAACCAGCCGACGTAAGAAGTGCTGAGTGCTGAGCACCGGAAAGTTCTGAGTTTTGAGTTCTGGGTTCTGAGTTTTGGTTTCACGCTCAGATCTCAGCACTTCTCTTTCAGCGTTTCTAACCAAATCATTCCTGATGCTTCTGCGGTTGACTCCGGTTGAAGGATCTCTGGCAGATTGGGATCATGGGGCAGCCAGAATATCCCAAGGATATGCGCGAGTTTCGCCGGGGGAAGCCCGGACGCTTCACGAACTCATGCTACCGGAGTCAACCGTAGAAGCATCTCATTCCTAATTCCACATTTCTCATTCCGTATTCCTCAGAATCTCACCTCAGCTTTTCCGGCCAACCCAGAACCCAGAACTCAAAACTTCTTTCCCGATCCCGCTCGTCCGCTTGATTTTTGAGCTTGTCGCGGTTACCCTGTTTTTCATGGGCCAGACGAAATTTCAGATCGAGTTTGAACAAGAAGAAGACGGTCGTTGGATTGCCGAAGTGTCAGACTTGTCGGGTGTGCTCGCGTATGGAGCGACTCGGGAAGAGGCACTGGCAGCGATTCAAGCCCTGGCCCTTCGCGTCCTGGCCGACCGCCTCGAACACGGCGAAGCCGTTCCTGAGAAACTGCTGACCGTCTCCTTCGTAGCCGCGTGAGCCAGTGGCCGGCTACGCAAGCCTCCCGTGTCCTTGCCGCCCTGCTCCACATCGGATGGCACGTTAAGCGCAGGACCGGATCGCATCGCATCCTCGCACGTGAGGGATGGCCCGACGCGGTATTCGCGTTCCATGATCGGGAAGAAATCGGCCCTCGAATGCTCACCCGAATCGCCAAACGGACCGGACTCAAGCCTGAGGATCTCTAGTCGTCTCGCCGCCGACGAACGACGCCCTTCTCTTCTCCCCGCCCCGCACGGACGCATCTGTTTGATCAGCCATAACCCATACAGTAGAATGTGCATCACTGTGATGCACCGGTGATGCATGAGGTGTGGCGTCATGAAAGCGATTACGTTACGGAACCTTCCACCTGAAGTCGTCCGTACAGTTCAACTCCGGGCCAAACAGAAGAAAACCAGCGTGAATAAGGCAGTCATCGAACTGCTGGAAGAATCGGCGGGGGGCAAGGCAACAAAGAAAGCGCCGGTCCGCTATCATGATCTGGATCATCTCGTCGGAACCTGGACGAAGGAAGAGGCCGCTGCATTCGATAAGATCGTCAAGTCCTTCAGAACCATCGATCCCGACTTGTGGAAATGAACCGGATACTGCTCGATACCTCAGCCTACTCTGCTCTCTTCCGAAAACATCAAGCCACAGTTCAGCTGGTCGAATCAGCAGAAAGCCTCTACCTCACCCCAATCGTCTTGGGAGAGCTGAAAGCGGGATTCCTGCTTGGCAGAAGGGGCGAAGAAAATGAGAGATCTCTACGAGAGTTTCTCCAATCTCCCCGAGTGCGCGTTCTCGCAATCGACGACGTGCGGATCGATGGACCATCATCGCGGCCTTCCTCAAGAAGGCAGGCACCCCGGTTGCCGCCAACGATATGTGGATTGCTGCCAGCGCCATGCAGCATGGGCTTCCGATCCTGACATCCGACCG
>JANNXZ010000073.1:0-1515 GCA_031409835.1 Nitrospirota bacterium | reverse complement strand
TTTAAGATCGTCGGCCTCCCCAGCACCGACTATCCCGCATTGCCTACGATCGAACGGGAAGGGCTCATTCCCCTCGCCGGGGCCGGCTTCTTAGAGTTGATTCGGAAGACCCTCTTCGCTGCCGGAGACAATGACGCGCGCTATATCCTCAACGGTCTGCTGGTCACCCTCATCACATCGGAGAAGAAAACGATTTTGCGCTTGGTCGGCACCGATGGACATCGGTTAGCGGTTGCCGAGCAGGAGGTCGGGAAATCCGGGGTCAAAGGCGCTCCGCAAGAGATCAAAGCCATCATTCCGAAAAAGGCGGCGCATGAGATGCAGCGTCTTCTGGAAGAAGGTGGTGAGGGCGAGCCCTTGATTGGGTTTACCAAGAATCTCATGATTTTCAGAAAGAGCGGGCTGTTGCTGACCTCGCGGCTGATGGAAGGGAACTACCCGAATTATCAGCAAGTAATTCCGAAAGAGAGCGACAGGAAGATCGGGGTCAATCGCGGCGAACTAGAAAGTGCGCTACGGCGTGTCTCCGTGCTGTCCCGCGATAAGGCGAGCGCGGTGAAGGTGTCGTTTGTCTCCGGACAGATGACGCTGTTCTCCAGCAATCCTGATTTTGGAGAGGCGACCGAAGAGCTTGCCGCACGGTACGAAGGGGAAGCCTTGAGCACGGGGTTCAACGCCCGCTACTTGTTAGATGTCCTCGGGGTGATGGACGGAGAAACGATTTCTCTGCAAATGGATAATCCGCTGAGCCCCTGTCTGATCCAGGAGTCGGACAGTCCCGGGTTCAAGTGCGTGGTCATGCCCATTAAGATTTGAGGCACGGGGCGAGGGGCACGGGGCTAGAGGAGAAAACGTCTCCAACCCCTTGCCTCACGCCCCTTGCCTCACGCTCGTGAAATAGGAGACCGATGGCCAGTAACGACACCGAGACCACACCGAAATCCGACAGCTACGGTGCGGATCAAATCAAAGTATTGGAAGGGTTGGACGCCGTGCGGAAGCGTCCGGCCATGTATATCGGCAGCACCGGCGTGGACGGGCTCCATCACCTTGTCTATGAAGTCGTTGACAACAGTGTCGATGAGCATATGGCGGGATTCGGTGAGACGATCGAGGTGATGATCCACATCGACAACAGCGTCACAGTCGTGGACAACGGCCGCGGCATTCCCACCGGGATGCATTCCACGCAAAAGAAGTCTGCTGCCGAAGTGGCGCTGACGGTTTTGCACGCGGGCGGCAAGTTCGAGCAGGGCGCCTATACGGTGTCCGGCGGGCTCCATGGCGTCGGGATCTCGGTGGTCAACGCCCTCTCTGAATGGCTCGAGCTGGAGATTTGGCAAGACGGCCAGGTGTTCGAGCAGCGCTACGAGCGCGGCAAGTCGACGGCCCCGCTCAAGATGACAGGTAAAACCAAGCGCCGTGGCACGATGGTCACGTTCAAGTCTGACGGGCAGATCTTCGAAACACTCGACTTTAGCTTCGACGTACTGGCGCAACGGCTGCGCGAACTCG
>JANNXZ010000072.1:0-4139 GCA_031409835.1 Nitrospirota bacterium | reverse complement strand
CACGTCATCGATCATGACGACGAGGACACGACCGCGTCGTCTGGTGCGAGCGAGTCGTCCGTCGACGAGGAAAAGCCGAGTCCCCGCTCCGAAGGGTTGGATACCCTCAAGTGCTACTTGCGCGAGATCCGCCATTCGACCTTGCTGACGTTTAAGCAAGAGCAGCAACTGGGCAAACGGGTCATGGCGGGGGACGAGCAGGCGCGCCAACAGATGATCGAGTCGAATCTCCGTCTGGTGATCAGTATCGGTAAGCGGTATATGCATCGAGGGTTCCCCTTTTCCGATGTCATCGAAGAGGGCAATCTTGGGCTGATCAAAGCTGTCGAAAAATTCGACTATAAGCGCGGGTTTCGCTTCAGTACGTATGCGTCCTGGTGGATCCGGCAGTACATTGAGCGAGCGATTATCAATCAGGGAAAGCTCGTGCGGTTGCCGGTGCATGTGGTGGAGCGGCTGAATCGCTATCTCGGTAAAGTGGAGCGGCTCGTCCAGGAACTCGGTCGAGAACCGACCGCGTCGGAAGTGGCGGCACGGATGAAGACGACGGACGAAGAGGTCTTGGATCTCAAGCAAGTGGTCCGTACGACCTGTTCGCTGGACAGTCCGATCAATGAGGGCGCGGATACGTTCTTGCGCGATGTGATTGAGGACCCTTCGTGTATCTCGCCTGCCGATACGGCCGAGGGGGTCATGCGCCGGGCGGAGATGATGGAATGGGTGCAGGAGTTGCCCGAGAAGGAGCAATCGGTTATTATGTCGCGCTTTGGGCTCGATGGGAGTGAGGCCAAGACGTTGGAAGAAATCGGTCGGGAAATGGGGTTAACCCGTGAGCGGGTCCGGCAGATTGAAGTGGCCGCCTTGGCGCGGTTGCGCCATACCATTGAACGAAGAACCATGACACAAGCCGACTTGCTCTAATCGATGCCCCCCATCAACTATCACGCCCTCATTCGTGAGGTTCCCAATTTCCCCAAGCCCGGTATTCTCTTCTACGATATCACCACGCTGCTCAAAGATGCCCGCGCCCTGGCATCGATTGCCGATGAATTGACCGCCTACTATCAGGGACAACGGATCGCCAAAGTCATTGGCATCGAGTCGCGCGGGTTTATTTTCGGCGGGATGCTGGCAAACAGGTTAAACGCCGGGTTCGTTCCAGTCCGTAAGCCCGGCAAGCTGCCAGCCGACAGCTTTGAAGTCAAATACAGCCTCGAATACGGTTCGAACTCCCTTGCCATCCATCGCGATGCGATTGCTATGGGAGAACGGGTGCTCATCGTGGACGACTTGCTGGCCACCGGGGGCACGGCAGCCGCAACGGTATCTCTCGTTCGACAGTTGGGAGGCGAGATCGTCGGGCTCGACTTTCTCGTGGAACTCCAGGGCCTTAAGGGTCGAGACAAACTCGTCGGCCACCCCATCCATTCGACAATCCTCTATCCTTAATCCCTTTCAGCCTCTTCCCCTCAACCGCTTGTAAAAGGCGGGAGTGCCATGCTATGAATGCCGAACTTTTTCGGCTATTCGACGTTCATCACAGGAGTCGTATCCGCCATGGCAACAAAAACCCCCGCCAAGAAGAAACCAGTGGCGAAGGCCACGGTGCGGGCTAAGCTCGCGAAACCAGCAAGCAAACCAAAGCCCGCTGCGATTGTGGTCCTCGAAAAACCCATCAGCATGGCCGTCTCTCCTCTGGCTGCCAAACCGAAAGAAACAGCTAAAGAACGCGAAAACCGGGAACACCGCCGCCAAATCCTCCAGCAGATGTTGATGCGGAAGCGCCAGGAAATTATCAAAGAGATTGAGGGGAGTCTGGGCCAATCCCTCATTGAAGATAAACAGCGACGGCTTGAATCTGCACGCGACGTCGGCGATCAAGCCCTCATGGATCTCGATCGCGAACTGGGCATTTCCTTGATGGAAATGCGCAATCGCCGCCGGCAGGCCATCGATGAAGCGTTGACGAGGCTCAACGAGGGTACCTATGGTATCTGCGCCGAGTGTGGCGTGGAGATCAGTGCGCGGAGATTGGAAGCCGTCCCCTTCGCGAAGCTCTGCGTCGAGTGTCAGTCGAAAGAAGAGCTGCTGGAAAGAATCGAGCGAGAAGAAGATCGCGACTAGGCGGTGCTTCGCACGATCGATCCTGCTCCTCCCTCACCTATTCCGCATCCTGCCATCATGATCCTGGCCCTTCCCTCGTCAGGCGAGGTTCGTATTCTGTGACCGCGCTTGGTATCCTATGCCGCATGCGAGAGTGGGATCAATGACGCCGACAGGGAATCGAGCAGTCATCTTGGCGAGTGGAGGGCTGGATTCCACCGTCACGGCGGCCATCGCCAAGCAAGAGGGTTGCGAGCTCTTCTTCCTCACGATAGCCTACGGACAACGGCATGCGGTGGAGGTGGAGCGGGCCAGGCAGGTCGCAGCCGCTTTGGGCGTGGCGAATCATCTAGTGATGAATCTGAATCTTCGCGCCATCGGCGGGTCGGCGCTCACTGGCCCAACGGCAGTGCCCAAGGACCGACCGGGCAAGGAACGTAGCCAAACCATTCCTGTTACCTATGTGCCGGGACGCAATCTCATTTTTCTCTCGATCGCGGCAGCGCATGCAGAGGTCGTGGGCGCGTCTCTCATCTATTTTGGCGCGAACGTGCTCGACTATTCAGGCTATCCAGACTGCCGGCCTGAATTCATTCGCGCGTTTGAATCGGTGGTAAAGGAGGGCACGAAAACCGGCATGGAAGGCAACCCCCTCCATGTCAAAGCTCCTCTGCTGATGCTGACGAAAGCAGAAATCATCCGGCAAGGAGTCAAACTCCATGTCCCGTTTCATCTGACCCATAGTTGTTACGATCCGGCAGGAGATGTGGCTTGTGGGCAATGCGATAGTTGCGTGATCCGACAGGAGGGATTTGCGAAGGCTGGGGTTGTAGATCCCATCGCATATGCGATATAAAGCGTGACGCACGAGACTTGCGAGAAAAGCGAGACTGGGTGGAAGGTTAATCTCGCTCACGATTCACGAATAGCCCGGACCAGCGATACTGATTCCATGAAAGTCCCGATGACATCACGACTTCAGATAGGAATATTGCTACTGGGGCTAGGCCTCTTCACAGCCTGCGATTCCTCGGAGCCCCCCAAGCCGACAGTCGCAAGCGGCCCTGTGCCTGCCGAATTCCAAACGGGCGAAACCACATTCAATGCGAACTGTTCAGCCTGCCATGGGAAGCAAGCGGCAGGAACCGACCACGGACCTCCCTTAGTACATAAAGTCTATGAGCCGAACCACCACGGGGATGAGGCCTTCAAACGGGCTGCGGCCAACGGCGTCCAGGCGCACCACTGGCAATTCGGCAACATGCCGAAGATCGATGCCGTGAAACCGGACGACGTCGATCAGATCGTGAAGTATGTGCGGTGGCTACAACGCCAAGCAGGCATTCAATAACGCAGGCCGCCGAAAAAGCCCGCCAGCGGCGTTCTCACTTCACTCAGAGACTCAACGTACCGAAGCGTACGCCTCGCCTCTTCGCTCGCTGCGGCCTTGCTGAACGGCCTTTTTGAACATCCTGTACTACTTGAGCGTCAGTTCCACATGAACGCGTTCTCACGGTGTGTTGTGTATACACCGAGTTTTTCCGCAGACTCCTAGAAGTTCTCAAATCGGAGAAGGCATTCAATCGAAAACGGAAGTGCTTTAGTAGCCGTGGCGGAGCGAATCGTGTCCCCCGCCAGCACGCCAAGGCCCCCCGCATAGGTGAGAATCAAAGACTCCAGGGCAATCTCCATCGAGAAGTAGGCGGCCAGGGGCGTCCTGTCCACGCGCGAGTCTCTCGCCGGGATTTCTGGTTGCTTATCCATAGGGCCACTTCCAATTGCGGATCTCCGGCATGTCTTCGCCATATTTGGCGATGTATTGTTTGTGCTCAAAGCGCTTGTCGCGCAGGGCCTGTTTGGCATAGTCCGCACGGGAACCGTGCAAGGGGATTCGGTCGATGACATCAGCGACTAGATGAAAACGATCGAGATCGTTCATCACCACCATATCGAACGGGGTCGAGGTCGTCCCTTCTTCCTTGTACCCGCGCACGTGCAGGTTCTTGTGGTTGGTCCGCCGGTAGGTCAGGCGATGA
>JANNXZ010000071.1:0-2202 GCA_031409835.1 Nitrospirota bacterium | reverse complement strand
TTGCGATCCAGCGGTCGCGGATCCGTGAGCGTGACGCCGGGCGTTGTTGCCACCGCATATTTCTTGATCAGAAATTGCGTGCCGTCATGCAGCGCGGCCAATGGAATCGTCCGAAGCGCACCGTCAGGCACGATGACCAGGGTGTCGATCCCGGCGTCAGCCCACAGCGGCTCGATCGGCTGGATCAACCACCCGTACAACGTCTTCGCATGGGAAAGATATTGACGAGTACTACGTTTCTCCAGGAGAGTTCGAAATGCACGGATTTCCTCCGTCAAGGCCTCAGCACCGACTGGAACGGTCTTTCTCACCATGCCAGAAGGCAGACTCACCAGGATTTCCAAACGGTCCTGCAACATGATGGGATAAATCACGGCCGCGGTTTTAGAAACCTGTTCCAGACCCGTGGCCTTGGACCTCGCGGCTTGTACGCAATCATCCTGAAAGTAGTCTTGCAGCTCTGCCACTTTGAATAGTTCAACCGTGTCGCGAGCTTCGCGTAATACGGCCTCGCGATGCTGTGGGTCGACATCCCGTTCAGAACCTCGAAGCAGGAGATCGGCCAACTCAAAATACACGGCTCCAACGGTCTCACGAAAAGAAGCGTCCGGCTGGTCTGCAGCGATAGCGGCGGAGACCTCTGAACGGATGGACTGGACCGCGACGATCGCCTTCCGATACGCGCCAATCGCCTCTTTCGACCGTCCGAGCGCATTCAGCAACCGGCCCGCCTGCCACTGCCACCGATAGAGCCCTTCGGGCGCCGCCGCTTGCTGGCTCATCAGAATTGCGTGTTGTGTCACACCAAGCGCTTCCGTATACCGACGCTCCTCCTCATAGAGCTTCCCCAGATACCCCCACGCGAAGGAGGAACCGCGACGATCGCCAAGTTGATCCGCAGCTCTAGCTGCGTCATGAAGCGCCTGAAACGCCGAGAGCGTGAGATCCTTATTCTGCTCGACGAGGGAGACGCGCAGCTTGGCATACGTCAGCCCAGCCGTGATGAACGCGCTGATCTGTTCGTGTGAAGGCTCGAGTTCACGCAAGATGCCGGCAGCCTGATCGAGCCGCGTCTTACTTTCGCGATACTGCTTGGAGGACAACAACACGCGGGCGGCATTGACCAAACTCGTGGCAGCCAGAAGCTTCACTGGAACCGCTTGCGCCGTGTGGAAACATTCGGTGTAGGCGGCCAGCGCGTCGGCAAACTTTCGCTGCGAAGCGGCCAGATTCCCCAGATCGTTCAAGATGGCGGCAGTCACCGCAGCCTGGGAAAGCGTCTTGGCCCGCCGAAGGGATTCTTGTAGCGATCGCTCAGCCTCCGCATACTGCCCAGTCGCCTGATACACACTGCCCGTTCTCCAAAGAATCCGTACAGTCAGGAGAGAATCGTCACGGTCTGCTGCGAGGGCCTTGGCTTGATCCAGCTGAATCGCCGCCGTCCGATACCGGCCCAGCGACTGATAGGCCTCGGATAGACGAATCAACGTGTCGATCTGCTCCGCGCGCGCGGCGGACTTCTCGTAGGCAACCGCCGCTAGTGTCCAGCGCTCAACCGCCTGCTCGAAATCGCCATGCTGATACGCCTGACCACCATCCTTCATCAGCTGATCGACCGGCGGCGCCTCCTGCGCATGGATCTCAGCGCCAAGTCCCACACAGAGACACAGGGAAAGACTCACGAGAATAATGTATTTCATGACGGCTCTCCTCTGGTCTGTCTCGTTTATTTGGTTTGTCTTGTTTATTTGGTTGAACAAGTCCAACTCTATGAACTAAACAAACCAGATAAACCAAATAGACCAAACAAACCAATTAGAAGACTTCGACGACCAATTGAAAATGCACACCATAATCCTGCAGGTTGGTGTGGCGAGCCTGGGTAGGAGGATTCAGACGCTGCCCCCAGTACACCTCGAATCGGCTCCCCCGCCAGAAATTCCAGATTGTTCCAACTCCCGCACTCGCCAACCACTCCGGAGAAGGGGTAACTTCAAAATTGATGACATTGGTGTTCCAAGCCCGGCCATAATCGAAAAATGGCACCAGATACACAAGTTCTTCCCCGATCGCCGATGTGTACACGGGAATACGAGTCTCAAGGGATCCCAGAAAGGCATTGTCTCCAAGCTGCGAGAACTCCCGATAGCCTCTCACGCTGTACCGTCCGCCGACCGCCATCTGCTCGATCAGGAACAGGTG
>JANNXZ010000070.1:0-2601 GCA_031409835.1 Nitrospirota bacterium | reverse complement strand
TTATCGAGCGCAATCTTGAGGCCTTCGAGGACATGGGCTCGTTCTTCCGCTTTGCGCAGCTCGAAGGCGGTTCGACGGACGACGACCTCGCGCCGGTGCTCGATAAAGTGGTGCAGAATCTGTTTGAGACTCAACACTTCCGGCCGTTTGTTCACCAACGCGAGCATGATGACCCCGAAGGTCGTCTGGAGTTGCGTCAGCTTATACAGATTGTTCAGCGTGATGAGCGGGATTTCCCCGCGCTTGAGTTCGATGACGACGCGGATGCCTTCACGATCGGACTCGTCGCGCAGATCGGAAATCCCTTTGATCCGTTCGTCCCGGATTAACTCGGCGATCTTTTCGATCAACTTGGACTTATTGACCTGATAGGGCAGCTCCGTGACGATCAACCGTTCGCGATCCGTGCGTTCATCAGTCTCGACCTTCACTTTCGCGCGCAAGGTGAGAAGACCCCGGCCGCTCTCGTAGGCGTCCTTGATGCCGGCCGTTCCATAGATGAATCCGGCCGTCGGGAAATCGGGACCTGGAATCTTTTTCATCAGCTGGGCAATCGTGACGTCCGGATTCTCCAAGAATAGGAGAAGCGCCTCGATCACTTCGCCGATATTGTGGGTCGGAATGTTGGTGGCATAACCCACCGCGATGCCACCGGCGCCGTTGACGAGGAGATTTGGGATTTTCGAGGGGAGCACCAGCGGTTCGACCAGTGACTCATCGTAGTTCGGCCCGAAATCGACCGTATCCTTGTCGATATCGGCGAGCATGTCCTCGGCAACCTTGGTCAGGCGGGCTTCGGTATACCGCATGGCTGCCGGAGGATCGCCGTCGACCGATCCATAATTGCCCTGCCCATCCACGAGCATGTACCGCATGTTGAAGGGTTGCGCCATCCGAACGAGCGTGTCGTAGATCGCACTGTCCCCATGGGGATGGTAGTTCCCCATGATCTCGCCGACGATCTTGGCGGACTTGCGGTAGGCCCGGTTCGACGCCAAGCCCATTTCGTTCATGCCGTGGAGAATACGGCGATGGACCGGCTTGAGGCCGTCACGTACGTCGGGGAGCGCCCGGCCGACGATGACGCTCATCGCGTAACTCAGGTACGACGAGCGCATCTCGTCTTCGATGGCGATGTGACCTAGTCTCTCATCAGGCGGCATTTCTTCCCTTTGTCGTTAACCGTTAAACGTGAATCGTAAAACGCCATCAACCGCAACATCTCAACTGGTTTCTCTTCAACGGTTAACAATTGACGTTTATATGTCTAAGTTGCGCACTTCCAACGCGTGGGCTTGAATGAAGTTTCGTCGGGGTTCGACCTCGTCGCCCATCAGTATCGTGAAGATCTCGTCGACGCCTGGCACGTCTTCCAGTTTCACCTTCAACAGCGTCCGGACTTCCGGATTCATCGTCGTTTCCCAGAGCTGATTCGGGTTCATTTCGCCGAGACCTTTGTAACGCTGGATACCGAGCCCGTGCTTGCCCTTGTCGAGGATCGCCTTGACCAACTCCACCGTCGCAGGCTGGAGCTGTTCCTGACCGTCGGTTTTGATCTTGTACGGCGCACGCCCCAAGCCGATCGCCGACGGTGAGAGCTTCTGCAGCTCGCGGAATTCGGCAGAGCCGACTAGCACATGCGTCACATCAAAGCTATAGGTAGCCCCGTTGGCAAGTAGGCGACACGTAATTTTGTTCGATTGATGTTCCTCGTCCTCGACGATGTCCAGCGTCGGCGTGAGCTTCGGATACACCACCGCGAGAGTCTTCTTCACGTTGGCCACGACCTTCTTGAGCGCCGCCTGATCCTTGAGGAGCTCGCGATCGAGCCCCGGCTCATCCACAAACGCTCGCACCATGCTGGCCTCGTGCGGTTTCTTATTGAGCCGGCTGAGCAATGTCTCGAAGGCGATCAGCTTCTTCAGAATGGGTAGGAGCCGCCGTCCCGTGACATATCCTTGGACCCCCTCCACATACACTTCCACATCCTCGACGGCGATATCGGCCAGGTGCTCGTTCAATGCCATTTCATCTTTGAGATACCGTTCCGTCTTGCCCTTCTTCACTTTGAAGAGCGGCGGCTGCGCAATATAGATGTAGCCTCGTTCGAGCAGCTCCGGCATCTGCCGGAAGAAGAACGTGAGGAGCAGGGTTCGGATGTGGCTGCCGTCCACGTCGGCGTCCGTCATGAGGATGATCTTATGGTACCGAGCCTTGCTGATGTCGAACGAGTCTTTGTCGGGTTTTTCGCTCTCTTCACGTTTGCGCCCGATGCCGGTACCAAGCGCCATGATCAACGTTCGAATCTCGTCGCTCGAAAGCATTTTGTCGAAACGCGCCTTCTCGACGTTAAGGATCTTGCCCTTGAGCGGCAGAATCGCCTGAAACTTGCGGTCGCGTCCCTGCTTCGCGGACCCGCCGGCTGAATCGCCCTCGACGATGTATAGCTCGCTCAAGGCCGGATCTTTCTCTGAACAATCGGCCAGCTTGCCGGGAAGCGAGCCGCCATCCAGCGCGCTCTTGCGTCGGATGAGCTCTTTCGCTTTTCGCGCCGCTTCACGAGCACGCGCCGCGTCGATCGCTTTCCCGATGACCTTTCGG
>JANNXZ010000069.1:0-6265 GCA_031409835.1 Nitrospirota bacterium | reverse complement strand
GGTTGTGGTCAATCTCTATCCGTTCGAGGCGACGATTGCAAAACCTCATTGTCCCTTCGAAGAGGCCATTGAAAATATCGATATCGGCGGGCCGTCGATGCTGCGTTCCGCAGCCAAAAACCATGAAGATGTCTTGGTGGTCGTAGACCCGACCGATTATCAGCGTGTGCTCGATGCAGCAAAGGCAGTGACGGTGTCGCGTGAGTTGCGTCGCGAGTTGGCAATGAAGGTCTTTCAACATACGGCGCGCTACGACAGCTTGATTGCCGGGTATCTCGAAAAGCAGGTGCAGGGCAGCGAAACTAAATTCCCCCAAATATTGTCGTTGCAGTTTGAACGGGCGGAGATGCTCCGCTATGGAGAGAATCCCCATCAGCAAGGGGCCTTCTATCGAGAACTGCATTCGACCGAGCCCTCGGTGTCCCGTGGAAAGATCCTGCACGGCAAGGCGATGTCGTATAACAATTTCCTCGATGCCAATTCGGCGCTCGAACTGGCAAAAGAGTACGATGAGATTGCCGTGGCCATTATCAAACACAACAATCCCTGCGGTGTGGCGTTGGGTACGACGCCTGTCGAGGCCTATGTGAAGGCCCGAGAAACTGACCCCATCTCGGCATTCGGAGGCGTGATTGCATTCAATCGACCCGTGGATTTGGCCGCGGCGAAGGAAATCACCTCCACCTTTGTAGAAGTGGTCATTGCGCCGGGATTTGCCGACGATGCCCTTGCAGAGTTGAAGCGCAAGAAGGATCTGCGTTTGCTCGACGTCGGGCCGCTTACGAAGGTGAAGCAAGATGGTTTCGATCTCAAGAAATTGGTCGGCGGTTTGATTGTACAGGACCGGGATCTCGGTACGTTAACCGACCTGAAAGCGCTTAATGTGCCGACCATGCGCAAACCGACAGACGAGGAATATGCGGCCTGTGCCTTTGCGTGGAAGGTCTGCAAACATGTGAAGTCGAATGCGATTATCTATGCGAAGCCGGGGCAGACCGTGGGGATCGGCGCAGGCCAGATGAGCCGGGTTGATTCAGTAAAACTTGCGATAATGAAAGCCCAGATGTCGATCAAGGGGTGCGTGATGGCGTCGGATGCGTTCTTCCCCTTCCGGGATGGGTTGGATGCCGCCATTCAGGCGGGAATCACCACGGTCATTCAACCGGGCGGTTCAATTCGCGATGCCGAAATCATCAAAGCCGCAGATGAGCAGGGGGTGGCGATGATCATGACGGGCATGCGCCACTTCCGCCACTAGTCGGATGCTGAAACAGGCCTCCAACTTCGTTCTCAGTCGTTCGAGACCCTCAACGTACCTCAGCTCAGTACGCTTCGGGCCTCTCACTCCCTGCGGCCTCGTTGGATGACCTGTTTGAGCATCCGCAAGTGGGGCGTACTGCAATTCAGAGAGATTCACCTGTGAAAGTTCTTGTTGTTGGCAGTGGGGGACGCGAGCACGCCATGGTGTGGAAGCTTGCGCAAAGTCCCCGCACGCCAACGCTGTATTGTGCGCCAGGTAATGCAGGGATCGAGTCGCTCGCAACCTGTGTCCCGATCAAAGCCGACAATATTGCCGGCCTGAAAGCTTTCGTACAGTCGGAGATGATCGATCTGACGGTCGTGGGGCCGGAAGCTCCGCTTGCCTTGGGCATTGTCGACGAATTTCGAAAATCAAAGCTCAAAATATTCGGACCAACCAAAGGGGCCTCACGCATCGAAGCCAGCAAGGTCTTTTCCAAAGAGATCATGACCAGCGCAAACATTCTCACGGCGAAGGCGCAAAGTTTCGACCGAGTGGCTCCAGCCTTGGCCTATCTCGATCAGCATGAGTTGCCCGTGGTGGTGAAGGCCGATGGATTGGCGCAGGGAAAGGGTGTGGTCGTCGCGGCAACCCGTGAGGAAGCGAAACAGGCCGTTCGCGATTCGATGGAGCAGGCAGTGTTCGGTCAGGCCGGTCAGCGCGTATTGATCGAACAGTTTCTTGACGGCGAAGAGCTGACAATCATGGCCTTCACTGATGGCCGGACGGTAGTGCCAATGCTGCCGGCACAAGATCATAAACGAGTTGGGAGTGGCGATACGGGACCCAACACCGGAGGCATGGGCGCGTATTGTCCTGCGCCGATCGGCACCGCGGCGCTGTGCGAGCATGTGACCAGGCAGGTTCTCTATCCCGCCGTCGAAGCCTTGTCTCGCATGGGCTGCCCGTTTCAGGGTGTCTTGTATGCCGGGCTCATGATTGTGGACGAGACGCCGTACGTCTTGGAGTTCAATGCCCGGATGGGAGATCCGGAAACACAAGTTGTGCTCCCCTTGCTGAAGACCGATTTATTGGATGTCATAGAGGCCGTGGTCGAACATCGGCTCGATCAACTTACCGTGGACTGGCATGATGAGACCGCAGTCTGCGTCGTCATGACGTCGGGAGGCTATCCCGGGGTCTACCAGACCGGCCACGTCATTCACGGATTGCCGACCACGACTGATGAGAGGACCGTGGTGTTTCATGCAGGTACGGCACAAACGGGTACCGAGGTGGTCACGGCCGGGGGTCGAGTGTTGGGCATTACGGGACGCGGCAAGACCCTGGAAGTCGCACAAGCAAACGCCTATCGCGTGACTCACTCGATTGCATTTCAAGGCGCTCACTATCGGACGGATATTGCGCATCGTGCGTTCTCACGCCGCGTGTAACACTGCAGGGGGCTGATGATTCCTGCGATGGCAACGATCGAGCGCTATAGGGCGCCCATCGCCCCGGTGCTTGCTGATCTGATGCGTCGTGTGCTCGGAGAGAACGGGTTGATCGCCCTGCCGACAGAAAGTTTCTACGGGCTTGCTGCGGATCCGTTCAACGAGCAGGCACTTGCCAGATTATGGAAGGTCAAAGCGCGGTCAGAGGGAAAACCGATTCTCATACTGATCGGAGACGGGTCTCAGTTGGGGCCGTTCGTTCAATGCATCCCGCCTGCGGCCACCGTACTCATGAATGCGTTCTGGCCCGGGCCGCTTACCATCGTCTTTCCCGCAGCGATTGGGCTTTCCGATGCGGTGACTGCGGGGACTGGCTCTATTGGCATTCGTCTCAGCGCCTGGCCGCCACTGCATGATCTTTTGCTTCAAGTCGGGCCCGTGACCGGCACCAGTGCAAATCGTGAAGGCATGCCGCCGCTCACGACGGCCGAAGAGGTCCAGCACAACCTCGGCGAGGCGCTCGATTTAATCATCGATGCTGGAGCAACTCCAGGCGGGAGGCCGTCCACCGTGATCGACGTACGGGGTCCGATCCGAATCATTCGCGATGGAGCGATTGAACGAGGCGCCATCCTGGCACAGTTGGCCGCTCACGGCCTGTCTCTCGATGCAGTCGATAGGTAACGCAGGTTATTAGGCTGAAGGCTTTTAGGGGTCGGGCTGTTTGAACCTAAGGTCGTAGAAACCGAGACGGTGTTGAAAGGCTTGTTTGTACCTTGCGAGATAATTTATAGCCTTCAGACTAAACACCTGAGTAGTGTATCGTTTACATTGAAAGGAGAATACCGATGATTCGAACAGTGATGGTGCGAAACCTTCTCGCGTTGGCGGCCATAACGCTCGTCTCGGTAGGGCTGTCAGGGTGCGATTACTGGCCTCCAGCACTCCAAACACAAATTGAACAACTCCGTTCCGATCTCCAGACTGCCACAATGGAAAAGGCGCAGTTACAGAATCAACTTGCCTCCATTGCGAAGGTGAAAGACGATTTGCAGGCACAAGTGAGTGATCTTTCCAAAGCGAATCAAGATAAGTCGATCATGATTGCCAGTTTGCAAAATGGTCTGACGGCAGCACAGGGACGATTGGCCAAGTCAGCGAAAATTGCCACGCCGAAGGCCAGCGCAGTCAAGCCGTCCACAAAGGTCGCGCAGAAGACCCCAGCCAAGAAGAAAGCACCGGCCAAGGCCACAAGCAAACGCTAGCGCGCCGCACTCCGCTGTCTACTTGGTGCTAGATGATGATGGCGCGGGCGTCGTTGTGCTTGAGGTTGTGCTCGACGGGGTGCTCGCTGGCGCAGACGAGGAGGGAGCCGCTGGAGTAGAGGAGGTAGCAGGCGCTGTGGATGTCGTCTGGTTCGACGTGCTTGGCGCGGCCTCTTTCTTCTCACCAGTCGCGGGTGCGGATGCGTCCTTCTCTGAGGAAGGTTTCATTTTGTCGGAATAGTCCGTCACATACCACCCACTACCCTTGAACATGATGGCGGGCGATGAAATCAGGCGCTGTACGCGCTTCCCACATTGCGGGCAAGCAGTGAGGGCATCATCCTTCATGCTTTGCTTGACTTCAAACTTATCTGTGCAACTTTCACACTGGTACTCATAGATAGGCACGATTCACTTCCTCCTACTCCCAAACTGCGGTCTGTCTGGGTCTTCTGGTTTGTTTTGTTTATTTGGTTGATTTGGTTCATCTGGTTAGGTTCGGTCAACCAAACAAACGAGACAAACTAAATAAACCAAATAACGTTTTTTCTGCTATGTAAGTTGTTTGAATGCTGCGTCCAGGCGATCCATTCCCCGGACGATCGTCTCCATGCTGGTCGCATACGATAGTCGAATATGCTGAGTGCTTCCAAACGGCTCACCGGGAACCACGGCGACCTTGAATTCCTGCAACAAATAGTTTGCAAGATCGGTTGGAGTTTTGATTGTTCCACTTGGGCTCAGCTTTCCGAGTAATCCACTGACATTCGGGAACGCATAAAATGCTCCGGTAGGCATTCCGCAGCGAACGCCGGGCATCGCATTCAGGCGCTCGACTATGACACGCCGCCGCCGATCGAACTCCGTCACCATCTTTTCCGTGAACGCGCCACCTTCGCGCAAAGCCACAACGGCAGCCTTTTGTGAAATAGAACAAGGATTGGACGTACTCTGGCTTTGAATATTCGCCATGGCCGTCAACAGATCTTTGGGGCCGGCTGCATAGCCGATCCGCCAACCGGTCATCGCATAGGCTTTAGAGACACCGTTGATGACAACGGTACGGGCTGCGACCTCCGGTCCTAATGAGGCAATGCTCGTGTGCGTCGCTCCGTCATAGAGAATTTTTTCATAAATCTCGTCGGAAATCAGAAGGAGATCACGACGGAGGGCCAGCTCAGCAAGGCGTTCAAGCGTTCCACGGTCGTAGGTCGCTCCCGTTGGATTGCCAGGGCTATTGAGGATAATCGCCTTGGTTCGTGTGGTGACGAGTTGCTCCAATTCGTGGGCATCGATGGCATACCCGTCCTCTTCACGGGTGGACAAGAACACCGGCGTGGCATCATTGAGCAAGGTTTGGTCGGCATACGAAACCCAAAAGGGAACGGGAATGATGACTTCATCGCCCGCTTCAAGGAGGGCTTCGGCAAGGTTATAGAGCGAATGTTTAGCGCCGCATGAGACCAGCACTTGGGATTTTTCGTATCGGAGTCCTTGCTCTCTTTGAAGTTTGTCGATAATCGCTTGGCGTAGCTCATCGATGCCGGATGAGGGAGTATATTTTGTGAACCCGGCACGAATGGCAGCTTCTGCGGCGGCTTTGATCGGTTCGGGGGTATCGAAGTCCGGTTCTCCCGACGAAAAGTCGGCGACGTCGATTCCGCGCGCAGCCATCGCTTTTGCGGTTGCGGCCATGGCCAAGGTGGGGGAGGGAGCAATTCGCCCCGCTCGTGCAGCAAGCTTCATGTCTTCAAACTCCTGATTCGTTCCTGTAGTTGGCGCGCAACCTCGGGGTGTAGAAATTCTGTGAGCGCTCCACCGTGGGTGGCCACGTCTTTAATAATGGTTGAGGATAAATAAGAATATTCTTCGCTGGGCATGAGGAACACGGTCTCAACCTGTTTGGCCATTTTGCGATTGATGAGAGCCATCTGAAATTCATGTTCGAAGTCCGAGATCGCACGCAGGCCACGGATAATCGCATGAGCGCCATATCGTTGAACATAGTCTACGAGTAACCCATCGAAGTGGGTGACTTCGACCTGTTTCATATCCTTCATCACGATCCGGATCATCTCCAGCCGCTCAGTCATGGTAAAAAGTGGATGTTTGGATGAATTGGGCGCAACGGCAACGACCACTTTGTCGAACACGCGCAGGCTTCGGGAAATGATGTCGGTGTGTCCATGAGTAATGGGATCGAAGGTTCCTGGATAGATGCCGATCTTCATGATGTGAGCGACTCTGTTGTGGCCACACCGTACAGATAGAGTGCCGTATCACCATACACGTATCGCCGCACAAGC
>JANNXZ010000068.1:0-1924 GCA_031409835.1 Nitrospirota bacterium | reverse complement strand
AATCCCTCTAGTTTGCCAGTCACCCTCCAATTCGATGGCGCACTCGAAGTGGCCAATCTCAATCTTCGGGAGGCCGCAGATTTTTTTGGAACCCGCCCGGTGTCGGATCGGTTGCAGGGCGTTGTCAATGGGCGTAGTCATATTCGGGCCGTGCCTGGCGTCGCAGGCTATGATGTCGTGTTATCCGATCTCTCCGCGAGTCTTGATCAGCTGAACCTCACAGGCCAAGCAAGCCTCTCAGGTCTGTTGACGCCTCAGCCCACATTTGCGTTGACCGTTGCGGCACCTCCAATCCAGTTGAGCCAGTTGTTCAAGACCATACCGGCCGAATGGGTGCATCCGCAGATGCCGGCAATCATTCAGGATCGGGAGATTGACGGAATAGTGGGAATTGTCTCTGCGACCATCACGGGATCGTCGGTAGAGGGAACGCCGTTGTCGTTGACGGGAGAATTTCGCGTGCAACAGGGGCAAGCCCTGATCGGAGAGAGTCGTGTGCCGGCCAAGGATTTGGCGGCGGTGGTGTCGGTCGAAGCCGGTCGTTTGAGGGTGTCGAATTTAAGCGGACTCTATGGCACGATTCATATGAATGAGAGCAAGGCGCTCGTCTCATTTTTGGAGGCAGGGCCATGGCTTGAAATGGACATTGTCGGAACGATGAAGGCTGCGGATCTGTTGCAGTTTCTCGCCAAGACAGTTAAGTCGGAACAGTTGTCGCGTCTCTTAGCCGATTCACGTGACGTTGAAGGGCATGCCGCTCTCACGTTTCGGATGGTCGGTCCGCTCAATCAGCAGGGCGGTGTCACTTTTGCCGGGGGAGAGATTACTGTTCAGCATGCCAGTTTAACCAATCCGTTGTTGCCTGAGCGGCTGACGGCACTGCAAGGCCGGTTCGTGTTGTCGGAAGGCGGGACCATGTTCGATCAGGTGACGGGACGCCTGGGCGATCTGGAATTACAAGTAAGTGGGGGCATCACGGGGGGCAGCAGCAGCGCGTTTCAGGATTTCTTGATTCGGGTCAAGGGCGATGCGGAGCATGTGGTCAAGGCGCTGCCCTCGCAAGCCATTCCAGCCGGGGTCTTTGAAGGCTTGGTCAACGGCGCCGTGGTCTTAACTGGGCCGACCCGCTCCCCGCAATTGCGGGGAGAGGTTGTTCTGACTGATTCAAAGGTGACGCTTCCCGGGCTGATTGAAAAACCGATTGGCGCCCAGGCGTCGGTAGAGTTTTCCGGCATGGCTCCTCAGGGATCCGGGGTGTTGATTGAGAGGATTGAACTGGTCGTACCGCCGATCCGATTGCCCGTGAAAGGCAAGATCCAATTAGGTGAACGATTCTCCATCGATGCAGCGCTTTCGACCGGGACACTGTCGTTGTCTCGCGTGCCGGAATGGATTGCGAAGGGAGGGTTTGAGGCGGGGAATATCGAATTGTCGCTCGACATGAAGGGCAAGGGTCTCGATTGGAAGGCCTGGAAGAATACCGGGTGGCTTGCATTGACCAACGGCTTGATGCATGCCAAGGGGACCGAAGGACCGATCCAGGATTTATATCTGCGAGTCCAATTTGTGAAGAACGGCGCGGATATCAAGCGGTTGTCGTTTCGCCTGCTCGATAGCGACATCGCGCTGGAAGGGACGATTCGCAACTGGGCGGCGAAACCTACGATTACCGCCAAGATCGAGTCCAATCAGATGGATCTCGATCTCCTCATCCCAAAAGGACAACGGTCTCCGATCCGAGATTTTCTGGAAACCCTCGCAGCCACCAGCAAGGTCCAGGCCACCGCATCGATGGCGCGCGGTCATTACAAACATCTCAAATTTGGGAGCCTCTCTGCCAGGATTATGATTCAGGACGGTGTGCTGGATCTGGATCGCGTGTCTGGCCAATCGAGCAATGGAGACGTGGCCGGCCGTATCGTGG
>JANNXZ010000067.1:0-2478 GCA_031409835.1 Nitrospirota bacterium | reverse complement strand
AGGCAAGAAAAACTTGATTCTTTGAATTAGCAGGATGCTGAAAAAGTCCGTCAGCGGCGTTCTCGCATCGTTCAGATCCTCAACGTACCCCAGAGGGTACGCCTCCGGTCTTCACTCGCAGGGGCCTTGCTGAACGGCCTTTTTGAGCATCCTGCGAGGGATATGGTGGTGAGACGCGAGTTGCCGAATTTGCCGGGAATTGTTTCTGAGGAAAGCTGGAGTGGCTACAGCAGCAAGAAAGATTCAGAACATTACGCGGCGGCTTTGGTAAGAAGGTTCTTTACTTCGACGTGGGCGAAGATGACGTCGGGCTCTCGCTGGAGGGCTTCGTAGTAACTCCGTTCGAAACCGTCTCCTTCCTCTGAAGGACGGATGAGGCTTCTGGCCTCTATGAGAAAGTGCTCCACTTCAACAAGCGACAGCTCGGACTCGTCATCCAAGAGTTCATCGATACGAACCACCAGCTGAGAGAGGGGATGCAGCCAGGTAAACCAAGGATCGTTCAACACCAATTGCAGCAGTTCGCTGGTTGACTCGACACGGCCGTTGATGCGTTCGTAGGTCACTTGTTCTGCCAGAATGAGGGCCTTGTGGAGGATTAAGAGGCTGCTCCGCACGCCGAGGATCTTTTTGCGAAGCGGGCAGGATTTTCTGGCCAAGCTCTTCTGCGATACATGCGCCATAAAATAACTGTAGCAGGTTATTTTAAAAATGGTGATCCCTAGTCCGCATTATTCATGAGCGCTTCTGTTGCAATCGTCGATCCGCTGCTATGACAAACCTGCGGTCGGCAGGCTCGCCCCTCGGACCCTCACCGTACTGCACGAGTACGCATCGGGTCCTCACGGCTCCGCGCGCCGGTCTCGCGACGCGGCTCAGCGATTTCGTCACGAACCGTCATAAATAATGCGGGCTGGAACTCAGCCTGGAGGTCGATGCCAGTTATGGTTTTGATATCGGCATATTCAGACCTGTGCTTTAGCAGGTTGTAGAACAGACGGCCAGAGTCAGATGACTGTGATTTGGTTTGTCTCGTGTGTTTGGTTGAACGAGACTAACCAGATAAACCAGATGAACCAGACAGACCGGGTTTGGGGTGGATGGAGCTACGCAGCTTCTTTCAGCAAAGTGCGCGTGATGTGGAAGTGGGCGAGCACCACTTCAGGGGCTCGATTGAGAGCCTCGTAATAGGCGCGCTCGAATCCGTCGCCCTCGATAGACGGGCGGGTCAAGGTGCGCACCTCGGCCACAAGGTGTTCGACGTTTTCATGGGTGATGTCAAACGCGTCGTCGGTCAGGAGTTGATCGATCCGGAGCAGAAGATCCAACAGGGGGCAGAGCCACGTGAACCAGGGATCGTTCAGCAGCAGCTGGATGAGCGCGTCCGTCGAGCCGACGCGGCCGTGGATGCGTTCGTAGGTGAGTCGCTCTGCCACAATCAATGCGCTATAGAGGGACAAGAGTTTCTGGTGTACCTCTAGCATGGTGTGGCGTAGTGGATCGGAATGAGCTAGTGGGTTACATGGTGGCAGCGAAGCCATACGGTAAGTGTAGCAGGGCCACAAACCCGGTCATCTGGTTCATCGGGTTTGTTTGGTTTGTCTCGTTTGTTTGGTTGAACGAAACAACCAAATCAACCAGATAAACCAAACAAACCAAATAACAGTCTTTTGTTAGTGTCCCACCCGAGTGGCGAACTGCGTGAAGAGTTCCCCTGTGAGGTAGCGGGTATTGGATCGGTCGGTGACATTCTTGCGGCGAAGATAGTCGTTGAGGATTCGGCCGTCGGTGGTTTTGTGGATGTGGGGCAGGTCGAGATTCATGTGGTAGCGTTTGATGGCGCCGGCCACGCGACTGATGAAGACTACGGTACCGTCCGATTCCTGCCGCTCCACAATTCCAACGTGTGTCAGCGGGTCGTTAACCTTGCGATCTCCATTGTAGTCCCATGTGTTGTTGAAGAAGACGAGGTCGCCGGGATGCGCGACCGGTCCCTGGTGGAATGTGCCTTGTTCTTCTATGTGCGAATGGATGATCCGGACACCATTCGCATTGGGATCGCTCGCTTCACTGTCATACAGATCGATCCCGTGTTTGAGGAAGACGGCTCGGGTGACGCCCGCGCAGTCGTAAGCGATGCGTCGGCCATTGCTCTCAATCGTTTTGGCGCCCACGAGTGTGGCCGCTGTCCGCACGATTGCGCTCCGGCTCGGCGCTGGCTCGGCGGATCGACAACAGGGGCGCTCTATCGATAGGGGTGCACGAGGATGTTCGATCGGTTGCGTGGCACAGCCCACGAGCGTCACAACTGCGATAGCGGCCATGATGAAGAGGAATTGCATCGTCTCACCGTACGTTGACGAACCGGCCTTGGGCCGTCTCCCGGAGCTGGTCGATGTCTTCACGCCGGGTGACGGAGAGTGGCACAGTGTTGGTCAATTCTTCAATCAACAGATCGGTCGTCAGCGGTGTTTTTTG
>JANNXZ010000066.1:0-2604 GCA_031409835.1 Nitrospirota bacterium | reverse complement strand
TTTCCACAGCAATCTGCACACCCAGCTTTGCAGGAGACATCGCCCTCTTGAGCATCGGCCCTCGCATTGGCTTCGGCGAAAAAAAACCCATCATAGGAAGAGAACTAAACTACATTTTCCACCTATACGACGTCGCGGCGGTTATTAAGCTCCCCTGGTCTTGGGAGCTCGATGAGAGCACATGGAGTCTAGAAACTAGGCTGCTCGCAAGCGCGGGGTTACTTGCAGGGGCAGATGAGAGCGGTCTGATGATGACGACCGTGCCTGCGCTTGCACTGAGTGGCTGGAAGGGGCTTGTTGCCCTCGACATCGGAATAGGAACAGGATTCTTCAGCAACCATAAGTTCGGCGCACAAGATTTCGGGGGTCCGGTTCAAATCGTCGCCACTTCAGGGATTCGCGTAAATCCATTCCCGCATGCCTATACCGGCTTTCGAGCCCAACACTTCTCCGATGCCGGCCTGTACGGATCGAGCAGTACCGGCGTAGACATGTACATCGTGGAACTTGGATACCGGTTTTAATCCTGGCGCTGTCGGATTGACGATCCATTTGAAGGTGAACAGCCAGAGGCAGCATCCCACCACCCTACTGCTTCCACCCTGACAACACGCACCGCTGTGCAATCAGCGGCCTGAAGCTTTCAACATCTTCCGATACCCTTGTCATGACCTCATCCGCCAGCCCCTGATCCTCGAAACATTCGTAAGCATCATCGAGAAAACCGCCTCGTAGCAGCGGATGGTGGAGAAACGCTTGACCGGCTCCAGTTGCCACCTCCAACGGATACTCGGCCACGCCAATGCGCACGAGATCAAGCCGATCCAGCCATTCACGAGCGTCTGTGGCTGACGGCCGTTCTGCAAGATAGGCTTCTAACCGACGGCGCTCCGCCAAAAGACCACGAACCGCCATCTCCTGATCGATCCGACGCCAGAGCGAATCGAATGTGCCGAGAGAAGGAAAGGTCAGCACCAGTTGGCCTCCTGGCTTGAGATGCTCCACCAATCCTTGGACGACTTCGAACCGGTTGGGACGGAAAAACATGACGGAGAGATTGCCGGTGATGCGATCGAAACGAGGCAGGTGCTCCGGCAATGCACGCATATCCAAACATTCGAACCGCAGCCACGGGAGTTGCGCTCCTTGGATTACTCGCGCACTCTCGACCTGACGCCCACTGAGGTCGATGGCCAAGATCTGTCCAGTGGGCCCCACCTGCTCTGCCAGATAAAAGGCCGGAATCCCGTGGCCGGAGGCAATATCGAGAATGGAGGCGCCAGGGAAAAGATTCAGATGCTGCAGCAACGATTCAGCAAAAGGGGTGGACCAGTAGTCGTGGGTCGGAAGAGGCCACCGAAATACCACATCATCCTTCATGTGGCTGTTCCCCCGTTGTGCTGTCATCACACAGAATACTCCGCCACCCTGCCAAACAGTTCATACGTGTCACAGGCAGGAACTCTTCGCCTGATTCCCCCATAAGGCCGCAGATGAAATGAAGTCACCGCAGATCCGGCAGGGCAGAAAATAAAATGCCTCACCCAAGGCTGCTTATTACGAGGACTTTGGTGGGCGTTTTGCGTGAAGCCCTTTGTCGCTCTTGCTCATTGGCCTACTGGACTCACCCTCAGAGAGAATGTCCTCAATCTGAGATTCGCTGCACGTGAGATCGCCATCGGCTGGTTTCCGCGATGGAGCGCTAGCCGGCTTAGCTGCCGCATGAACCTTCTTATCTTCTACATCGTCCGGCATGATGACTGTCCTCTTTTTCAGTGGGTACATCCCACTGACAACGGCACATTATTGAGAGCGATTGATGGAGTATGATCCGCCCGTCCCAGCAATCCCATTATTCAAGACCATAATCGTGTTACTCAATCTGTACTTGCATCGCTACACCTCGGTGGCCACGGCTGCTTGGCTCTGAGGAGACTGCGCCACTGCGGCTGGCGTCGTCAGCATGGACGTCTTCAGTTCATCGATAGCCCTCGCAACGTCCGCTTCTGTCGATCCAAACCGGTCTCCCATCACTTTCATAGCCTGCGTGATGGCTTTCTTCATCTTCATAATTTGTTCTTCCTGTGTCATGCCTCTCCTTTATAAGTTAGGGCTTGTATCAAAATGTCCTCTGCCTGTCCACGAACTCATGTGTCCTTAAGAAACCACTCCGCTTCCATCCTCGTAGTCACGCCAATAATCGCAGAACTTCTGGAATGTTCTGGTAGATGAGCGGCGGAGACTGAAGAATCCGACGCACGGAAACGTGAGCGGAAGTGCTGTGCGAGAGTTGGAACAGTCAGCGTAGCTCAGTACGTTATAACCCACCCTACAGGGCAGAAAGGGGAAGAGTCAACGAGTGCTGTGACTGTGCGCGGTCTGAACACACAAGAAATGAGCCAGGCTACCCTATCATTTTCTTGGAAATGAAAAAGCCTGCTGGCTTTCACCAGCAGGCTTTTTTTGTAACCCGGCAGCGTCCTACTTTCCCACTGCCTCACAGCAGCAGTATCATCGGCCTTGGAGGGCTTAACTTCCGTGTTCGGGATGGGAACGGGTGTGGCCCCTCCGGTAATGCCACCGGGAACTTCCTTCGAGTTCTGA
>JANNXZ010000065.1:0-9734 GCA_031409835.1 Nitrospirota bacterium | reverse complement strand
TGGTGGTCCCAACGGGATTTGAACCCGTGTTTAAGCCTTGAGAGGGCTCCGTCCTAGGCCAGGCTAGACGATGGGACCGGATCATCAATGATGTGTGATCGACCCGATACGCTAGCATAGGGGCTTTTCATTTATCAATTCCTAAAGATTCCGGGTAATTTTCAAACCGCTACTCGCAGGTTCATCTGCGACTTGACAGAGATGGCGGTATAGCCTACCTTGCAAAAACACACATTGCGGGCCTCTGGGAGGAGAAATTCTTTTGTTGTCGACCCACTTTTCTCATCAGCAGACGCAGGGTAGAGCATGTACAACCCGTCCCAAATCAAGACTATCGGCATCACAGACTCTCCGGAACTGATCGACATCGAGAAGCCCGAACAGGGCCTTGAGCTGCATGTCGGTTCGAATGTGTTTCGAAACACGAACGGCGTCGTCAAGCTTCAAGGCAAGGAGCAGTTGGTGTTGGAAGCGCAGCCCCAGCCGTTGGCGTTGTTCTTGACGATGGACCTATACGATGAGCAGGGAACCCGTGTCGGCCATATCCGACGGAATGCGCTCTCGGCCCATAGCGCAGGCCGCTTCACCATCAGCATAAAGGCCGGCGACGAGGCAACCCCGGACGACCTTCCTTCAGTGACCGTAGCAGACCGAGCAACCGGACACACGGTGTTCGAAGCCTGCCTCATGCAGAGAAGAAAAATTCGCATCACCGTGGGGCACTTGTATACCCATAAGGGCGAATTAGTCACTGTCAGCCCACACTACTGCCGCATCGGCACCGGCCTCACCCTGTTTGGCGACGTAGCGGATAGCCGTGGCAGCGCGGCAACAATCGGTTAATCGGGCCTCAAGAGACTCCAGCCTCAACTCACGTGTGTCCGCCCCCATAATCAAGGGCGCGACAACTGACAGCCGCCCTGGCTCCTTGTTGAAAAACACATCCTTTTTGACAAGGTGCAGGACTTCCGTACAATGGCTGTATGTCAGACGTCGTAAAGCCAAGCGTGCAAGCCTTCTTGGTCTGCGACCAAGTCATCGAGGACAGCGTCACCAAGAAGAAAAGCCTCATCGGCCTTTTCACCCATCTGCAGGCCGTGAACTTCCCCTTCCAGCACTCACAAATGGGGCTGTATTTCTGCCTCACCGATGCCGAAGGGACATATCACTTCGACATCGACTTGATCTACCTCAACAACGAACAGCTCGTCTGCCGAGCCACTCTTCCGAATATTGCCATCATCGACCGCCTTCAAATTTCCGATTTCGGGATCAATATCCCCTCACTGGTCTTCCCCGCTCCGGGACGCTACGAGTTTCGCCTGCGCATGGAAGGGCATCTCATCGCGCAGAAAGACTTCAGCGTGATGCAGATGCCGACTCATCAAACCGCATAACGTTCGGTTCGATCTCGCGTCTCCCCTCTCCGGATACACCTTCTCCCATGTACCACTCTTGTGATAGAACAGCCTACACAACACAGTTCGCGCACGTCTCATCCACAGAGGAGTCATTGCTTTTTCGTGTCTGAACCAACTGGCGCTTCAAACTTTATCCGCGAGATAGTCGTCGCCGATCTCGCCGCCGGCAAACATGGCGGTCGAGTGGTCACACGCTTTCCACCTGAACCGAATGGCTACCTCCATATCGGCCACGCAAAATCTATCTGCCTGAACTTCGGCTTGGCAACCGACATTTCGGGAGGCATCTGTCACCTGCGATTGGACGATACCAATCCGACCACTGAAGATTCTGAATATGTCCAGGCCATTCAAGACGACGTCCGATGGCTGGGGTTCGATTGGCATGAAAAGATGTTTTTCTCCTCGGACTATTTCGAGCGGCTATACGACTCTGCAGTCCGGTTGATCCATAAGGGCATAGCCTATGTCGATAACTTAACGGCCGAAGAGATGCGTACCTATCGCGGCACACTCACGGAGCCAGGGAAAAACAGCCCCTCCCGCACCCGCTCCGTCGACGACAACCTTGACCTCTTTCGACGCATGCGCACAGGGGAATTTGCCGATGGGACCCACGTCCTCCGAGCCAAGATCGACATGGCCTCACCCAATATTAACCTGCGTGACCCAGTCCTCTATCGCATCAGGCACGCGACGCATTATCGAACAGGGAGCAGCTGGTGCCTATACCCAGCCTACGACTATGCGCACCCTCTCTCGGACGCGATCGAGGGAATCACGCACTCAATCTGCACCTTGGAATTTGAGGATCACCGGCCTCTCTACGATTGGGTCGTCGAGCAGGCTGAAGCGCCGCACCGGCCGCAGCAGATCGAGTTTGCTCGCTTGAATCTGACCTATACCGTCATGAGTAAACGGAAACTGCTCGAGTTAGTCGAAAAGAAACTGGTGAGCGGATGGGATGACCCACGACTGCCGACGCTCAAAGGACTTCGCCGCCGTGGATATACCCCAGAGGCGATTCGGGCCTTCTGCGACCATATCGGCATAGCCAAGCGCGAAGCCATTGTCGAAATGCAGCTGCTCGAACACTTTATTCGCGAAGACTTGAACAAGCGAGCGCCTCGCGTGATGGCTGTGTTGCGGCCGCTTAAAATCATCCTCGACAACTATCCCGAGGACCAGTCCGAAGAATTGGAAGCCATCAACAATCCGGAAGATTCGTCTGCGGGAACGAGGAACGTCCCCTTTTCACGCGTCCTGTATATTGAACAAGACGATTTCCATGAGGATCCGCCCAAACAATTTTTCCGGCTTGCCCCGGGACGCGAAGTGCGGCTCAGGTATGCTTACATCATCAAATGTGTCGGAGTGACAAAAGATCCGCAGACCGGCGAGATTACCGAACTCCATTGCACCTACGATCCCACGACCAAGAGCGGTGCTTCCCAGGAACAGCGCAAGGTGAAGGCAACCATCCATTGGGTCTCAGCGGCCCATGCTGTGAAAGCCGAAGTCCGACTCTACAACCCCCTCTTGGTGACGGATCTGGCGAAGGTTCCGCCAGACCACGATTGGACGACCTATCTCAACCCCACCTCACTGGAGCGAGTCACGAGCTGTCTGGTTGAGCCCAGTTTGCGGCAGACAGTGCCAGGTACTCGGTACCAATTCGAGCGCCTGGGATACTTCTGTACCGACTCTGACTCAGCCTCCGGCGCACTGATATTTAACCGCACGGTGTCGCTCAAAGACGCTTGGGCGAAGATCCAAAAAGCTCAGCCAGCCCGGTAACAAACCCGCAATCTTCCTCCGTTCTCCTGGACTCTCCCAGAACTTCCCTCTCTTTCCGCCCTGTTGGAGCCGCTTTACAGACGCACCATCCCTGCTACGCTTGAGGTGACTGGCGAAAGCCAAGACAGGAGCCATATTACAGTGACAACCAACTTCAACATGAAACTCGTAAGGCTCACACATTTATTGTTCCTCTCGGGAATGGTGGCGTGGCTAACCATGGCATCTCCTTCCTTGGCCACGCCCACACCAAACGAGACTAGGTCGAGCGCGACCGAAGCGGTGAAAGGTACGATCAACGACCTAATCCAAGTCCTCGATGACGAAACGTTGCAGCAACCAGAGCAAGCCGAGGAGCGAAGGCATGAAATCGAAGAAATCATCAAGCACCGCGTGGATTACGAGGAAATGGCGAGACGTGCACTGGGAGCCCCCTGGTCCACACTTTCCCATCGGGACCAGCGCGAGTTCGTCAACCTCTTCGTGAAACTCCTTCGAGACACATTTGTGGGCCGCATCACCGAACATTCCGACGAGCAGGTGGTATTTCTGGGAGAACTTCGAAAGGGTGCCTTTGCCGAAGTCAAAACGCAAATGAAAGGACGGAAGATCGACACGCCGGTCGACTTTCGGTTGATTCACCGTGCGCGCGAATGGCGGGTCTATGACGTAGTCATCGATGAAGCCAGCATCGTAAGCAATTATCGCTCACAATTCACCAGCATTATTCGTGACGTCTCGTATGCCGGGCTGATCAAGAAGATGAAAAAGAAAGCGATTGCCGTAAAGGTCTTCGAAAAATCTCCGACGCCGTAACCCTTCCCGCTTGCAACCATCATGCGGTTTCCATGTTTTGCTTTACCGTAGCGCTAGGTTTGTTAGACTAGCCTGAGTATGAAGTGCCAGTATGACGAGGGGCCTCGAGCCGGATGGAGGACCACATGATTGAGTGCCGAGAATATCCACGAATCCCCGTTGACATGCAGGTCTTCTTCTCCAGCACCAACAAAACAGACATTCGCGAAGGCACCATGTTCGATCTGTCTTCCAGAGGATGCGCCGTCACCAGCATGTCGTCTGTTCAGCCTGGCTCAGCGGTGAGAATCCTCATCAGGGCGACCGATCTGGGTTCGCCCATTACGATTGAGTCCGCCGCAGTCCGTTGGAGTGAGGGTGGGGAGTTTGGAGTCGAATTCCTCGGCCTCTCAGAGATCGATCAGCGCCGCTTACATCGGTTGCTGCAACTCACCACTACGCCCCAAATCCGCCCGAGTTGACCGCTGGCTGATCCTAGCACTCACTATGATACAATGCCGGGCATGGTCTGTCCCCTCTGCCACCACTCCAGCACTTGGGAAGGCAACCCCTGGCGCCCCTTCTGCTCTGAGCGATGTCAGGTGACCGATCTCGGTGCCTGGGCAACGGATCGTTATCGCATACCAAGTTCCACCCTCACCATGGACACATCGCTTCCCGACTCGCTTGAAGGAGACGACGACACAGAGGCACCGCAACACAGTTAAGCACTGCCCGGGACAGATCGTCCACCTTTCCACAGAGTGCAGCCGGCAATCCCCACCCAGCAGTTCCACTAGCGGCACCATCATATGACTGCGCGAGACGCTGGTTGACGCCGGCATTGTTCACCTGTTTCCTGGTTGGCAAGCCCACGACATCTTGCTATGGTCATGGTCGAACCAGATCCTCTCACAAGGAGCACAAGCCATGTTGCCGACTAAAGGCTATGCCGCGATGACCGCCAAGACTGCCCTGCAACCCTTCTTGTTCGAGCGTCGTGAGGTCGGCCCTCATGACGTGCTCATCACGATTACCCACTGCGGTATCTGCCATTCGGATATTCATCAAGCGCGCGACGAATGGGGCGGGTCGATTTTCCCCATGGTGCCAGGCCATGAAATCGTCGGTACCGTGGCACACGTTGGAGCTGCGGTGACGAAATTCAAAGCAAGCGACCGTGTTGGCGTCGGCTGCTTCGTCGATTCCTGCCGTACATGTGGACCCTGTCGAGAGGGATCAGAGCAGTACTGCGAAGCCGGTATGCTCCTCACCTATAGCGGTCGCGATAAAAACGGCCAGCCTACGCAAGGTGGTTACTCCACACAGATTGTCGTGGATGAGCATTACGTGCTGCGAATTCCCTCAGCCCTGTCGCCTGCCGGAGTAGCCCCACTCCTGTGCGCGGGAATTACAACCTACTCCCCACTTCGCCACTGGGGCATCGGCAAATATCACAAACTTGCAGTGGTGGGATTGGGTGGACTGGGCCATATGGCGGTGAAGATCGGCAAGGCGCTCGGAACTGAAGTGACTGTCTTAAGCACCTCTGAACGAAAGCGAAAAGACGCAGAACGATTGGGCGCCTTCGACTTCGCCCTCACTTCGCAGCCCGAAACATTCACCAGACTACAGCGGCGCTTTGATTTTATACTTGATACCGTCTCGGCGCCGCACAACTACAACGATTATATTAATTTATTAAAGACCGATGGCACCATGATTCTCGTAGGCGTCCCTGACAAACCGACGTTACTGGAACCCTTTCCGCTCATTCTTCACCGCCGCCGGATAGCCGGGTCGGTCATCGGGGGCATCCGAGAAACTCAAGAGATGCTCGACTTTTGCGCCATGCATCACATCGAATCCGATATAGAAGTCATTCCGATTCAACAAGTAAACGAAGCCTACGAAAGAGTTCTCAGGGGCGACGTGCGGTTTCGGTTTGTGATCGATCTGGGGTCGCTCAAGTAAATCTTCTGGTATCGATCACGTCCCGGAAGAAGAACAGCGCGCCTTGAAATTAGTGTTGGATTGGGGGCATCAGAGAAAAGTGGCTGGGGGACTAGGAATCGAACCTAGGTAGCCGGCTCCAAAGGCCGGCGTCCTACCGCTAGACGATCCCCCAGCGCGGTACGAAACCTGGACGGAGATCTGAAAGACAACGGAGTGGGAAAATAATTGGCTGGGGGACTAGGAATCGAACCTAGGTAGTCAGATCCAGAAACTGACGTCCTACCGCTAGACGATCCCCCAACCGACGTTCACAATAATATACAGGTCTCGGTTCAGTCAAGATCGGTGCAACGTAGAGGCAAGAACTGCTCTACGTGTGCGATGCCCGTTCGATCCCCTGGCGGAGTCGAAACAACGTTCGGTCTCGCCCCAGCACCTCCATCACATCGAAGAGACCAGGGCTGGCCGTACGACCCGTCAGGGCCACGCGAACAGGCTGAGCCAGCTGGCCCATCTTCACCCCCTCTTCCTCGGCCAGCTGCTTGAAGGCCTCTTCCCATTGCTGTTTTGAAAAGACAGGGAAAGCCTCGAAGCAAGTGAGCAATTTGCTGAGGATCGGCGCGATGGCCGGCGTCAAAAACTTCTTTGCCGCCTCTTCGTCACATGTCACGGTCTGCCCAAAATACGGTCTCACCCAATCAACCATCTCCACGAGCGTTTTCGCCCGTTCCTTCACAAGGACGACGAGTTGCGCAAGCCAGCCGTCCGAGACAGCCTGGAGTTCCTCGGTTAATCCTGCTGCTTCTAGGAGGGGACCCAAGGCCTGAGCGACCTGGGCTGGCGGACTGATCTTGATATATTCAGCGTTGACCCAGAGGAGTTTCTCGTGGTTGAACACGGCTGCGGACGTTTGAACGTTCTTCCAGGAAAATTTCTCGATCAACTCTTGGCGGGTGAAAAGTTCCTGATCTCCATGTGACCACCCAAGCCGAACGAGATAATTCACCATGGCATCAGACAAATACCCCATCTCTTTATAGGCCATAATCGAGGTGGCCCCATGCCGCTTCGAAAGGCGGGCTTTGTCCGGACCAAGAATCATCGGCAGATGCCCAAACTGAGGAACTGGAAACCCAAGCGCTTGGAAGATTGGAACCTGCCTCGGCGTATTCGTCAGGTGATCGTCTCCCCGCACCACATGGGTGATCTGCATCAGCGCATCGTCAACCACTACTGAAAAGTTGTATGTCGGGTAGCCATTCGAGCGGAGAATGATGAGATCGTCCTGCACAACGTTGTCGAAGACAATCTTGCCCTTGATGAGATCCTCGACCACAGTCTCTCCCTCTTGAGGAGCCCTGAAGCGCAGGGCCGCGTCGCCAGCTTGATTTGTGAGGCCACGATCGCGGCAACGGCCGTCGTATTTCTGCGACAGTCCTTTGGCCTCGGCTTCCTTACGCCGCGCGTCGAGCTCTTCCGCTTTGCAAGCACACCAATAGGCATGGCCATTTTCAAGAAGCTGCTTCGCATGACTGCTGTAGAGATCCAGCCGCTCAGTCTGACGAAATGGGCCTTCATCCCAATCAAGCCCCACCCATTTCAGGCCTTCGATAATGGCCTGGATCGATTCGTCCGTCGATCGACTCTGATCCGTATCCTCAATGCGGAGAATGAACACGCCCTTCTGCTGGCGGGCAAAGAGCCAATTGAATAGCGCCGTGCGGACCCCTCCAATATGGAGAAACCCCGTCGGACTGGGTGCGAAGCGCACACGAACTTGTGTCATACTGGATCCCCGCGAGTTCAGTCGAAAGCCGGTATCTCTATAGCATGCACGGAAAACTGTTGTACAGAATAGGCCGACTGATGGCTCTTTCATCTGGGCCAGCCTTCTGATAAGAAAACAGAAGGGAGATCGTGATGGCCGAATTCATACAAGCAGCGGCGGTGCTCTCGGTGAACGATCTCACCCCCCATACTCGCCAGCTAGTCCTCCTTCCTGCTGTTGAGAACATTGCCTTTCAGCCCGGCCAATGGGTTTCACTCAGACTGCCGGTCGGTGCCAAACCACCGCTCAATCGGGCGTATTCGATGGCAGCGCCGGGTACCCCGTCAGGTGAGTTGACCTTGATCTTCGATCGCGTACCGGGCGGCGTGGGGTCTAACTATCTCTACGCGCTCAAACCTGGCGATCACACACAGCTTTCGGGCCCCTATGGGAGTTTTACGCTTCCGATGCTTCTTGATCGAGAATTGATCCTGATCGCCCGTTACACCGGCCTCGTCCCGATCCGCTGCATGTTGAAGCATCTCTATGCGCAGCGACAGACGGCGGCCATTCTCCTCATTGCCGTCGCCCCTGCGGAGGAAGAACTACTCTTTCATCAGGAACTGCTCACGCTGGCCGTGACCCATCCCGGGTTTCGCTATCTTCCATTGGTGGCCGCTGGAGGAGAGCAACAGGCTGTCAATCTCACACTCTCGATGCTCAGGCCGTTAATTGAGGGAGCACCGAAAGTGATTCCAATGTTGTGCGGTACGAAAAGCTTTGTGCGACCGTTGCGAGCATATTTTGTCGAGGTGGGTTATAACCGAAAAGAAGTGAAAACAGAGACCTATGATTAATGGGCGGGTTAGTGGCCTTCCTTGACGAGATTCTTATTCACTGCCGGGATTTCAACCACAATATCCTTCGTGCCGTTCGGCACACATTGACAACCAAGCCGTGACTGCAAGGTAGTAATCGGTGCTTCTTCCAGCTGATCGAATTCATCGTCCGTGCCTTCATTGCAGCTTTCAAGCCCCTGTTTGACTATGACATGACAGGTTGAACAGGCGCAGACCCCACCGCACACATGCTCCAGTGCAACCCCATTGCCCATCGCTATGTCCAGGAGGCTCCCTGGGAGCCCCGTCGGGCCGTAGGGAATCTTGGTTGGCTCGACCTCAACCTTCGTCACCACACCGCCAGGGGCGATAAAGGTGACGGTATAGGATGCTTGAGGAAGCTCGCAATCGGTTTTTTTAATGTAGGGATTGGTCCCGCCCATATGCTCGTTCCTTTCTCAGCCAGACCTAACCTTGTTTCCCGTTCTTGACAGCTCAGAAACCTGCGTGCTATCCTTAGTCCGACCTTATTGATCGGAGACCATTATAGTCTCCGACCTTGGAGATCGGCAATAGCAATGTTGAAGATTTCGAAAAAAGCAGACTATGCCCTCATGGCCCTTCAGCACATCGCTGCTGTTCAATTCGGCGACATAACACCTGGGCGCGTGGTGAACACGAAGGAGATCGCAGAGGAATATAACATCCCCCTCGAGCTGCTGGCCAAAGTGCTCCAGACCCTTGCCAAGAACGCACTGATCGAGAGTCACAACGGTCCCAAGGGCGGATACGTGCTAGCCCGACGTGCGCACCAAATTACGATCGCGCAAATTCTCGAAAGCATTGAGGGCCCCTTGGGTATCACCGACTGCTCGCACGAGAAGGATGGAGAGTTCTGCATGCAGCGGGAAAATTGCCATATCCGCACACCACTCTTGAAAGTCCAGGATAGCATCGCCCAATTGCTCAATAACATGACCCTGCAAGACATGATGGGTGGCACACCGCTCATTACCATTCAGTCCCCTGCGGCACAAGGAGTTGAACGATGAAACTGCCGATTTTCTTGGACAATCACTCCACGACACCCATGGATCCACGCGTATTGGACACCATGCTCCCCTATTTCATCGAGAAATTTGGGAACGCGGCCAGCCG
>JANNXZ010000064.1:0-1717 GCA_031409835.1 Nitrospirota bacterium | reverse complement strand
AAAATATGCACGGAAGAGGGCCTCCACCACTTCGTCCTGTTTTCCCTGCTGTGCTGCATACCAGGCCAGCCGATGAGCCGCAAAGGTATTTGGCGTCCGCTGGATCTTCTCAAAGGCAAAGGGAATCTGTTCATCCTTGCCTGCAGCGAGGAGTTGTTCTTCCATCCGGCCGAATGCCTCCAAGCTCCCAAACTTGGCTTTCAGATAAGTGGTCCGATCCATCCCATCGAGTGGCATCGTCGGATTCAATTGGAATGGACGCCAGGTAATGTGTGCCTGTGCGGCGCCATCCAGTTGAGCCAACGCCCGTTCCATCCGCCGCTTCCCAACATAGCACCAGGGGCACACGATATCGGAATAGATGTCGACCTGCATCTCTGCTCCTTCGCGTCCTCTAGACCTGTCTCAGCTCAAATGGCCCATCTTGCCGGCCTGATAATCGTTCACAGCCTGAACCAGTTCTGCTTTGGTATTCATGACAAAGGGGCCATAGCGCGCGATCGGTTCGTCGATCGGCTCCCCGGCCATGACCAAGAGCCGGCTGTCCACATGGGCGTCTATCGTGACCTGCGATCCCTCACGCTTGCAGACAATCAGTCCTGCTTCCCCTGCCTCTAGAGATCCATTCACCGAGGCGCGGCCTTGCAAAACAAATATGGACGTATTGTGTCCTTCGGGCAAGGCCAAGGCAACTCGCTTTCCAGCCTTCAACTGCAGGTCGTACAACTCAACCGGAGTGAAGGTATGGGCCGGTCCTCTTTTTCCAAGAAATGTTCCAGCGATCACTCGTAACCGACCAGCCCTACCGTCGAGATCAATAGACGGGATCTCGGCGTTCAGAATCGTCTGATAGCCAGGAGCCGACATTTTCGAGGTGCGCGGCAGATTCACCCACAATTGAATGGCGTGAAGCGTGCCGCCGTTCTTGGCCCATTCCTTCTCATGCAACTCCTCATGCACAATGCCGGATGCCGCCGTCATCCATTGGACATCGCCTGGGCCGATCACCCCGGCGTTTCCGGCAGAGTCGCGATGCGCCACCATTCCTTCATAAACGATAGTGACCGTTTCAAAGCCACGATGCGGATGTTCTCCTACGCCGCGCGGATGGTCGGTTGGCGTGAAGTACTGCGGCCCGGCATAGTCCAGCATCAGAAAGGGGCTGACTTCGCGATCGAGGTCGTTACTGGGAAAGAGATTTCGCACAGGAAATCCGTCACCTACCATGTGTGTGGAGCCTGGCTGATAGATCACCACGATGTCTTTTGGTGCCGCGGTCTCGATTGTCTCATGATGGCTCATTGGATCCTCCTTCCCTTTGTCTCAAACTCTGTGATGCGAACGTTGAGCTTACAGTCGCTTCACCTCCAGATCGTACACAACAAACCACACATACACCGGACGATGGTTCGGCACGACCTTGGGAATATATTCTTCGAGGTATTGCTGAGCCTCAAGACTCATGTCGCTGAGCCGCATATCGCGCAGCTTGTTGTTCCATTTCAATACGTCATCCAAATTCTTCACTTGTGAATAGTTGACGATCCACTCCCCTATCTCCTTGTCTGAGGCTCCAGTCGCCACGACCTCCTTGAACTGATCGGGCGTGATACCGGTGAATGAAAACCATTGGCTGGCTAACGAACAGGGCCAGTAATTGTATTCACCGTTGATCCCGAGCAAGAACGCCCGACACTTGTCCACGCAGCGAGCCGCG
>JANNXZ010000063.1:0-9823 GCA_031409835.1 Nitrospirota bacterium | reverse complement strand
GCCCAACGCATGGTCGTTCCAGCTATTGTCTGTCGGCATGACTCCTGTCGACAGCTCCGTCTTCTGCCAGCCAGGCAAGAGAAGATTCACACGGACGTTTCCTGTTCCCCACTCTTGGGCTGCGGTACGGACGAGACCAATCAGACCGGCTTTCGATGCCGCGTAGGCAGACTGTCCAATCGAACCGTGGAATCCGGCGTGCGACCCAATCACAACGATCGATCCACCGCCGCGAGCGAGGAGTGGAGGAGCCATGGCGCGAAGGCAGTAAAATGTTCCCGTCAGATTCGTGGCGATCACCTCGGCCCAATCTTCTTCACGTTGTCGAAGCAGGAGATGGTTCCCTCCAATTCCGGCATTGCAGATAAACGCTGTTGGCGCAGGTACCTGGCGGCAGGAGACTTCCACCATCTGTTCCACTGCACGCGGCTCGCGAACATCGGCTTCGTAGAGCGCCCCAGTTCCACCGGACGCCACCACTTGTGTGAGTGTGCCTTCGGCCGCTGCTTTGTTTCGATGGTAATGGACCCCGACAGACCAGCCGGCCGCCGCAAAAGCCAGGCTGATCGCTCGACCAATCCCTCCGGACGCACCGGTCACAAGCACCGCCTGTTTTTGGTTCATCTGGTTGATCTGGTTTGTTTGGTTCATCTGGTTGACTTGGTATATTTCGTTTGTCTTGTTATTGGACTTCAAAAACCAAACAAACTAAACAAACAAGAAAAACCAAATAACGATCCGATTATGGGTGGGATATCGTATGAAGGCAAGCCTGCAGGCTAGGGGACTGGCTCCGCCGTCTGCGGCGGTGCCTGTTCTGTATTTCTCCGAACTCATTCCCTTGCCGCCTCCAGGATTCCTATGGTACGGTCCTCACGTCTAACCAGTGGAGGGTTCGCGCATGCCGCTGAAGAAACCGGGATACCGATGGGCTGTTCTCGTGGGCACATCTCTGCTGCTCAGTTGTGCTCCCTTGTCAGTATCCCTTGCAACGGAAGACGCCGGCGTCATTGCCCAATCCTCTGACTATTTTCCCGATCAGGTCGGAAACGAATGGCGCTATCGTGGCCAGATTACTGAAGGGCCTCTGCAAACGATCGAGCATAAGTTTTTCTCCAACGTGTCCTCGGTCACCGGCACGAAAACTATCAAGGGCATGACGGTCACCGTGTTCCACGATGCCAATCCAGGCAACCATGGCCCTTCAGATAGTTTCTACCGGCGCGACAGTGTCGGCATCGTCTATTATGGTTCGGAGCCGGGTACGCCTTTTGAGAAACAGCTTGTTCCCTATCAGATCGTGCGTTTCCCGCTGACGGTCTCGTCGGCCTTCCCGCAATTCAACCGCAAGGGGCTGGACTTCGGCACCGATCTCGATCGAGACGGGGTCAACGAAAAGGCCGAGGCGCAGGGCGACGCGACGGTGATAGGGCTGGAATCGGTTACCGTGCCGGCCGGCACATTCAAGGACGCCGTGAAGGTGGAAGCGCGCATGCAGATGCAGATTCATCTCTCCGGCGCAAAGAAGACAGCCATCGGGACCGATGTGATGACCGCCTGGTTTGCCAAGGGCGTGGGCTTGGTCAAGTATGTCGAGCGGCAAGAACTGTCGCAGGTGGAAGACCGGGGTGTGGTGACGGATATCATGGAAGAACTGGAATCGTACGAGATCAAGCCGTCGAAGGCCTCACTCGGGCGGCGCGAATCCTCGACGGAGGGTCTGCTCGCTGACGACACGGCTGACCACGAATTGCGTCAGGTACTCTTCACCTCCGGCCTTCGCTCCGACTCCGGAGAGTCGATGGCCCCCAAACGGTTGCCGTCCGACTAACGCGCCGGTGATCGGACGATTCAGATAGAGATTCCCGACATCGAATTGCTGCCGTGCCTGTTCCAGATTGGCCGGGCTTCGCGAATAGACTCCGCCGGTGAGGGCATAGGCTGTCGAATTCGCCAGAGCCAGCGCCTCCTCAAAGGAAGCGGCTTTCATGACTGAAAGGATCGGCCCAAAGATTTCTTCTTGGGCTATCCGATGTGTCGGCGCCACATCCGCGAACACCGTCGGTCCGATATGCCAGCCTGGTTCTGTCACAGCTCCTTCTATCAGCAGCCGGGCTTCTTTTTTTCCAATCTCAATATAGTCCTGAATCTTCGATTGCGCTCGACGATCAATCACCGGGCCAACCTGCGTGCCTGGTTCTTCAGGATTTCCAACTCTCAGGCTCAGCACCGCCTCTTTGAGACGATCAAGAAAATTGTCGTAGATGGCCGCATGCACGATCGCCCGCGAGCAGGCGGAACATTTCTGCCCCGCATACCCGGTGAACGATGAGACTACTCCGGTGATTGCGTCATCGAGATCTGCCGTCTCATCCACAATGATTGCGTTTTTCCCTCCCATCTCAGCCAGCACCCGCTTGACCAGCTGTTGCCCCGGCATAACAGTACCGGCGTCTTTCAGAATGCCGAGCCCCACGTCTTTCGAACCGGTAAAGGCAATCGTGGCGATATCGGGATGGTGCAGCAGTGCGCGTCCGATATCCGGTCCGCCTTGCAAACACATGAAGACGCCCTCAGGCACACCGGCTTCCCACAAGATTTCCGTGAGCCAATGCCCGATCATTAGCGAGCGCTCAGAGGGTTTGAAGATCACGGGATTTCCGGTCACGAGCGCCGCCGAGACCATGCCGGTGGGAATCGCCAGTGGAAAATTCCACGGAGCGATAACGGCCGTCACCCCGCGAGGGCTATAGAGACGCTGGTTCAGTTCACCAGGCTCTTGCCCTAACCGTCGTGGGGGAGCGAGCCTGCGCCAGTCTGCCGCATAATATTCCAGAAAGTCGATCGCTTCCGCGACGTCCGCATCGGCCTCCCGCCACGGCTTCCCACATTCCACGATCTCCCATGCCGCCAATTCATCGCGCCGCGTCCGCATGAGTGTCGCGGCGGCACGCAGGATATCCACTCGTCGTTCCGTTGTAGCGTTACGCCAGGACTCTCTTGCCTGAACAGCTCGGTGGATTGCCTGTTCGACATCCACCGAACTTGCACTAGACAACCGGCCTACGACTTCATCTGGACGTCCCGGGTTGCGCGACTCGATGAGAGGCCCCGTCAGGCGCAACCCCCGGGAGGATGAAGTCCACTGTCGGCCCAGTTGAGATCGCACGGTTGCCAGGGCTTGATGCATCGCCGCGCGGCTATCGGCCTGCGCAAAATTCCGCTGCGGTTCATTTCGAAACTCCTGCACCTCGGCGTGATGAGACAGGACCGGCTGCTCCTGTCTCGGTTTCTCAAGAATGGGCGGAGCCAGCAACGTACTCAATGATTGGGATTCCACATACTCCTTGCGGAGGAATGATTCGTTCGAGGTGTTTTCCAGCAATCGCCGTACGAGATAGGCCATGCCTGGAAGCAGCTCGCCCACCGGGGTATAGAGCCGCAATCTCCGCCCATACTGCATGATGGCATGCTGAAAGGGTTCGGCCATGCCGAAGATCATCTGATACTCCCACGTCTCTGGAGGGAGCTTGAGCGATTCCGCAACCGCCTCGATATAAGCCAGTGTGCGAAGATTGTGCGTCCCGAAGGCCGGTCGAATGAGCGATGACTGGGATAACATGAGATAGGCGAGCGACTCATAGTTGGCATCCGTCTCCACTTTATGTTCAAAAAGAGGAGCAGCCCAGCCTCGTTGCCGATAGCGGATGGTGTCCGAGTCCCAGTAGGCCCCTTTTACCAGTCGAATGCTAATGGGCGTCCCACGCCGGCGAACCCAGGCCAGGAGTTCTTCGATATCGCGTACCGTGTTCCGATGGTAGGCCTGTAGCGCGAGACCCGCATAGGGATAGTCCTTGTAGGAAGGCTCCGTGAAGAGCCTGGTGAAAATCTCCACCAGCAAGGTTTTTGTATCGGCTTGTTCCATGTCGAAGATCAATGAAGCGGGGAGGCGCATCGCCAGATCGAGGATGGGTCGAAGCCGAGCCGCCACCGAACGGTAGCTTCCTTCCGGGTCGATCGGGTCGAGATGAGGAGATAGGGCGGAGACTTTAATCGAGAGCTGGACCCGTGGGATCGATCCGAGATGGTCGCGCTCCAGGAAGGGAGTGGACGGCCACAAGGCTGCCTCTCGCGCAAGCAGGGTCAGGGCTTCCATGCAGCGATCGCGGTACCGATCGGCTTCATGATCGCTGATGGTGGCCTCGCCTAACAAGTCGACCGACCAGGCTCGTCCATGCTGCCACAGATCGGTCAACCGCGGCGCTGCTTCCTCGACTGTTGCTCCAGCAATAAAGGTGCGCGCCATGTGCTCGACCTGGCTTCTGATCGCCTTCCCGCTGAGCCGCGCCCCAAGGCTGGTGGAGGCAATGGCCTTGAGCCCCCATTGGCCGCCGAAGAGCGGTGGGGCTCCATCGCCCAAGTATTCGCGAGCCAGCGTGACCACCTGTTCGTCGTCTGTGATCGAAGGCAGGACATCAATGAATCGAAACAGCTGTGACTTGAAGAGACTGTCTTGCATGGCCAGGTTGAGCGCCTGGTGCGACCACCAGCGACCCTCAAAGAGCGTCGGAGTTCGACCGGCAGAGAGCCGGGCGAGCTGTTCACCGATACGGTACACGATAGGCTCGAGGGATGAGGAAATTTTCGGCATCTGCACCTCACTGCAAGGGCGAGGGAGAAACACCGTCAGTATACACTGAGAGCATTTAGTTGAAACATTCTGATGAATTCGGTATACTGGGTTACGCCTAGTGTACCCCTTCCCATAGCTCGGCCTAATGACGTGAAAGATATGTCTACTTTAAGGAGCGATAATGCTCGCGACAACAACTGAAGCCATACCGACCAAAGCTCCATTTTCACTGGGAAACTTTGCTCTTTTCTGCGCCATTGTGGTTGCCACGACTATTGGTCTCCCACTCTATGGTTACTACTACGGATTCAGCAGCTTCGATTGGACACTGTTCTTCGTCATGTACATCGTCACAGGCATGGGTATCACCGTCGGCTATCATCGGCTGATATCGCATCAGAGCTTCGAATGCCCGAACTGGGTCAAGGCCTGTATTCTCGTCGCCGGAGGTTGGGCGCTGCAAAATTCTGCCCTCAAGTGGGGCAGCGACCATATCCGCCATCATGCCAAGACGGATGAAGAAGAAGATCCCTACAACGCGAGCAAGGGATTCTGGCACAGCCACTGTGGCTGGCTCTTTTACAATAGCATCCACCGCAAGGATAAATACGAGATCCGTCTGCGCCGCGACCCTGTCGTCATGTGGCAAGATCGCTACTACTGGCCGATTGTCGTCACGGGACTGCTGCTTCCTTTTGTCCTTGGTCTGTGGCATGGCGGCCTGCAGGGCGGCATCAGTGGTTTCCTTTTGGGAGGGCTCTTCCGGATGTTCATGGTGTTGAACTCCACCTTCACGATCAATTCACTCTGTCATATGGTAGGGGCACAGCCCTACAGCAAAAAGGATAGTAGTCGCGATAGTTGGCTGGTCTCCTTCGTCAGTTTTGGCGAGGGGTATCACAATTTTCATCACGCCTATGCGCGCGATTATCGCAACGGACCGGAGTGGTACAATTTCGACCCCTCGAAATGGATCATATTTACTCTCTCGCTGATCGGACTCGCGAGCAATCTTCGCCGCAACGATCCCACCGTTGGGTAGTGATTCGCGGTAATTCAGGTAAATAGGCTGAAGGCTTTTAGGGGTTGGGATTCCTTCCTGCAAGAATCCATTTCTGCATGTACGCAAGGTCCTAGAAACCGAAAAGATGTTGAATGGCTTGATCCGTACCATGCGCGATCATGAATCGCCTTCAGCCTATCTGCCTGAACCCCTTCCTCATGCGCATTAGCCCCATTTTCTTTCACCCGGTCATTCGCTTATGATGGAGTGACTGGCTTGAGAGCCAGTCCAATTCGAGTGTGCATGTAGAGAGGAGCACGTTATGGCAGATCAACAGCCCGCTGGACCCCAGGCTGGTCACGGGAAAGACAACCTTATTCCCGGCGTCAAATATGTCATCGCCGTCAGCAGCGGCAAAGGCGGGGTCGGCAAATCCACGGTCTCCGTCAATCTTGCCGTGGCCCTTGCCTTAACCGGCGCCAAGGTCGGCCTGCTTGATGCGGATATCTATGGTCCGAACATTCCCATGATGATGGGCGTGAGCAAGCCCCCGGAGCAGCAAGACGGCAAGATCGTTCCAGCTGAAAGCCACGGCGTCAAACTCATTTCCATGGGATTTTTTGTCCCGGAAGATACCGCCGTGGTCTGGCGAGGTCCGATGGTCCATACGGCTATTCAACAGCTTTTCCGGGACGTGCTGTGGGGTGAACTGGATTACTTGCTGATCGATCTGCCGCCCGGAACCGGAGACGCGCAACTCACGCTCACTCAGCTGGTCCCGCTGACCGGCGCCGTGACCGTTACGACACCACAAGAAGTCGCTCTGCACGATGTTCGTAAAGGCATGATGATGTTCCAGAAGGTGAATGTGCCGCTTCTTGGCATTGTGGAGAACATGAGTTATTTCCTCTGCGGTCACTGCGGCGAGCGGACCGAGATATTTTCGCACGGGGGAGGGGAGCGGGCTGCCGCCAAACTGGGGATCCCATTCCTTGGCCGCGTCCCAATCGATCCGGCAATTCGAGACGGAGGTGACTCGGGCACTCCGATCGTCATGGCCGATCCGGCGTCTCCACAATCGGCGGCGTTCCGTGAGATCGCACAGAAAATTATCGCGGGAGTCACTGGCGCCACAAAAGGAGTTCCGCCAATTGAAAGCCTGCTGAGCAAAATCAAGAACCCGTTTGCGAAAACATAACCGACGGACGAAAGGACGGTATTGGCAATGGGAGCATTCGTGCGGGTGACAGGCACAACCGACGTGAAACCTGGCCAAGGGATCGTCGCAGAAGTGAACGGAAAAACCGTCGCGGTTTTCAATATCGATGGCGCCTTCCACGCAATCGACAACACCTGTATCCATCGGGGCGGCCCGCTCGGCGAAGGGGAACTCGAAGGGTCCGTCGTGACCTGTCCCTGGCATGGCTGGCAATACGATGTCTCCACGGGCGTCTGCGTGGCGAATCCTGCGGCGAAGGTGGAACGGTATGAAGTGAAGATCGAGGGCACGGACGTGAAGGTGCTTGTCTAACTCCGTTATCAACCAAAGGGGGTGTACTGAATATGGCTATCTCCACCAAAGAGCAGATCGATGTCACCGCCGCGATGGTTCGCCTCTATGTGTTTCTCGCGCAATATCTTGACCGCTGTTTTGACGACGCAGCCCGCAAGAGCTATCCTGACTCCGAGCTGCAAGGACATCTGGCTGAGACCAGACGCCAGCTCATGGAGATTCTGGCTGTCAATCCGGTGGTAAAGAACAAGCTTGCGCAGGAATGCGACCGCATCCTGGCCTTGGGCGCTTCCTGCCTGAAAGATGGCGCTGTCGATGCTAAGACGCGCGACGCGATCCAGTCCGAACGGGCCATTCTCAAGAGCAAGACCCTGGCATTGAGCGACCTTGTCGCCGTCTTTCGCGCCATGGACTAACCGCATTCGACCGGTATCCGATATGGGGGAAAGCCTCGACAAACACCAGTTGGCTGGACTCGACGCCCGTGAACGAGGTTTTAGCCGGCCAGTGGTGTTCGAACGAGTAGAGGAAAGCTATCGCGCCATCCTTCGCTATGAAACGGTTCTGCGAGAAACCGAGCTGCACTCGACGCAAGACGATGCATTGCGCATACTCATCCAGACCTTGCAATCCGACGGCTATCGGCAACTTCGAACACAGATGAGTTTTCGTAGCGGAGTGTACCTCGGCTCACAGGAACTCTGGGTCGAGTATCCAGACCCGGTACCGGAACCACAGCCGCTCGGGTTTGTGGCGAGACTGATGAATAGGTTTCGCCCCCGCGCAACCAACGAATAGTTATCGTCCATGAGCTTTATCCCACTCGATCAACTCCGATCATCTTCTGCTGTCAGCCATCAGCCATCAGCCATACGCTCTGCGCAACGCCTGCCCTCCTGGTTCAAAGTCGAAGCCAAAACCGGTCCGGACTACCTCGATATCAAGCAGACGATGGACCGGCTCAAGCTCCATACCATTTGCGAAGAAGCGCGCTGCCCGAACCGATGGGAATGTTGGAACGCACGCACGGCGACATTTCTGATCCTGGGCGACATCTGCACCAGGCGGTGTCACTACTGTTCAGTCGAGACGGGCCGACCCTTGGCGATTGATCTTGATGAACCGAGGCGAGTTGCGGAGGCGATCCAGGCGTTAAGCCTTCGACATGCCGTGATTACCTCGGTGAACCGGGATGAACTGGAGGATGGCGGCGCTGAGATCTTTGCCGAAACGATCCGGCAGACCAGACAGCTCAGCCCAGATTGCACGATTGAAGTCTTGATTCCAGATTTTGAAGGGAACGAGAAAGCCCTCGCGATGGTCTGTGCCGAAATGCCGGAAATTCTGAATCACAACATCGAAACTGTCAGACGGCTGTTTCAGGCAATCAGACCGCAAGGGAAGTATCAGCGATCGATCGAGTTACTCGGCCAGGCAAAACAATTGGGCATGCGCACCAAGTCCGGGTTGATCCTCGGGATGGGAGAAACGATGGACGAAGCCCGCGAAGTCATGCGCGACCTCCGCTCCGTCGGCTGCGATATCATGACCATTGGACAGTACCTCCAACCGACGAGAGAGCATCTGCCTGTTGCGCGTTTCTACGATCCCAGCGAGTTTGCCATGCTCAAAGAGGAGGGGATGGCCCTCGGCTTCACCCATGTCGAATCCGGCCCGCTGGTGCGGAGTTCCTATCATGCTGAGCAGCAGGTAGTTTGACGCTGACCTGTACACTTCTTCACTTTAGACTGGCATAGCCTTCATAAGAGCTTTTGTAATCAACGCCTGCGCTTCTTCTTGAATCCGCTTGAGATGATCCTTTCCACGGAAGCTCTCGGCGTAGAGTTTGTACACATCCTCGGTGCCGGAGGGTCGGGCGGCAAACCAGCCTTGTTCGGTGACGACTTTCAATCCACCGATTGATGCGCCATTGCCAGGGGCTGTCGTCAGTTTTGCAACGATACTGTCGCCCGCCAGTTCGGTCGCGTTCACTTGTTCGGGAGAGAGTTTCGAGAGAATGGCCTTCTGCTCTGGCGTCGCGGCAGCATCGATCCGCTCGTAGACCGGCTCCCCGAGTTCGTTGGTCAGTTCTCGGTACAGTTCACCCGGATCACGGCCGGTCCTGGCCATCATTTCAGCAGCCAGAAGATTCATGATGATGCCGTCCTTGTCCGTCGTCCAGACCGATCCTTCTCGACGAAGGAACGACGCTCCCGCGCTTTCTTCTCCGCCGAAACCGAGTGAACCATCGAGCAAGCCGTTCACGAACCATTTGAAGCCGACCGGCACTTCGACAAGCTTGCGCTTAAGCTTCATCGCAACGCGGTCGATCAGACTGCTGCTCACCAGCGTTTTCCCAATTCCTGCAGCTGGCTTCCACCCCGGACGATTAGCAAAGAGGTATGAGATCGAAACCGCGAGGAAGTGATTGGGATTCATCAGACCGGTAGAACGGGTGACAATGCCGTGCCGATCGTTGTCCGCATCGTTGCCGAAGGCGACATCGAAGCGATCTTTCAGTGCTATCAGATTCGCCATCGCATAGGGGGAAGAACAGTCCATGCGAATCTTGCCGTCCCAATCGAGCGGCATGAAACGAAAGGTCGGATCGACGGAAGGATTCACGATCTCGATATTCAAACCGTACCGCTCTGCGATCGGTTGCCAGTAAGCC